>JBGPMT010000297.1:0-4211 GCA_041487135.1 Binataceae bacterium (SeqCode)
GTCGCGAGAGCGGCGATCGTTTCACCGCGGCACGGCTCGGCGAGCATCGGCTCGGCGGCCCGCACCAGGTTCTCCGCAGTGACCTCGCGCTGAATCAATTCGGGCACGATCCTGCGGCCTGCGAGGATATTCGGCATCCCGATAAACCCGACTCCCCGGACCAGGGCGCGCGCCACGGCATAGCTGAGCGGCGACATCTTGTATGCAATCACCATCGGGCATCCGAGCAGCGCGGTTTCCATGGTCGCGGTTCCGGAAGTAACCAGGGCGAGCTCGCTTGCCGCGATAATACTATATGAATCCTCGGCGATAATCCGCATTTCGGAAAGCGCGTCGCCGGCCGCCGCGCGCAGATCGGCTTCCTTGAGCGTCGGTGCCCGGAGAACCACCGGGACCAGTCCGCGTGTGCGGGCGAGTATCCGCGCCGCCTCGGCCATCGGACGGAGCAACTGGAGAACTTCGCCGCGCCGGCTGCCGGGAAGCAGCGACAGGAGGCGAGTGTCGGGCGGAAAACCATGGCGTTTCAAGGTCGCGGCCCGGTCGGCCGCCGGCCGTGCCAAATCGAGCAGCGGATGACCCACGAAGACCACCCGTTTTCCTGCCGCCGCGTAAACCTGCTCTTCGAACGGGAACACCACCGCGAGGCGATCGGCCCGCCGCACGAGCTTCGCAATCCGGCCGCGCCGCCAGGCCCAGACCTGCGGCACGATATAGTAGAGCACCGGGACGCCGGAGCGCCGGGCATGACGCGCGAAGATCAGGTTGAACTCGGCGTAGTCGATCAGGATCACGAGGTCGGGCGGCTCGCGCTTGACTAGCCGGCGCAGCATCCGCATCGCGCCCAGCGTCCGCCCGATGGTCGAGGCCAGCTCGACGATGCCGAGGCCCGCGATCTCCTCCGCGTTCACCAGCGCGCGCACTCCCGCCGCCCGCATCCGCTCCCCCGCGATCCCGAACATCTCGCAATCCGGGGCGCGGGCGAGAATTTCACGGGCGAGGTCGGCGCCGTGAAGATCGCCGGAAGCTTCGCCGGCGACGATCAGGATGCGGCGCGATCCGTTCTTATCCGGCCGCAAGCGCATTCCTGATGTCGTCGATGACGGTGTCCGGGTTGACCGCGAGCACGTCGTACTGGCGCACCTGGCGGCCGTCGGGGCCGAGCAGGAAGGCGGCCGCGACATGCCCGATCGAGCCGTCGCTCTGCCGCATGCGCTTGATTCTGAACAGCGCGAGCTCGCGGTCGACGGTCTCTGGCTCCCCGGTCAGGAACAGCCATCCGGGATCCTCGGCATCTTCGTCCCGCGCGTATTTCAGGAGCACCGGGGCGCTATCGTGCTCGGGATCGAGGCTTATCGAGACCATCGTGACCCGCCGCCCGAGCGCCGGACCGAGCGCCCGCGCGATCATCCTGAATTTCGAGGTCAGCACCGGGCATTCCAGATGGCAGGACGTGTAGACGAAGTCGATCAGGACCGGCTTGCCCTTGAGCGCGCTCAGCAGCACGCGCTTGCCATGCTGGTCGACCAGGGCGAGCGCCGGCAGGCAGTCGTTGGGATTCGACGCGGGATAGGAGCCCGGCTCGGCCGGCGGCTGGCGCGAGCATCCCGGGATCAGAAGACCAAACGCCAGCGCCAGGCACGCAATTCGAATCGAGATTGAACGGTACATCTTCGTTTTGAGGCTCAAGGCGCGTTAACTAACCGCTGGCCTCGTCCGCGCTGGCGATCGCCGATTTTATCCGCTCCGTCAGTTCCATGACGCGCAGACCGTCGACGGCACTCACCGCCGGCGCATTCCGGGTGCGGACGCTATCGGCGAAGGCGGCGATTTCGTCAGCCAGCGGGTCGCCCTTGTCGAGCTCGATCTGCTCGGCCGAAATCACGGGGTAGGGCGAACCGGCGGGGGGCGGACTTTTGCGGTAGACCTGGATGCGGCGCGCCTCGTAATCGACCGAGAGGTAGGCGTCGTGCTGGAAGAAGCGGATTTTGCGCTCGCGGCGCGGCGCCACCCGGCTGGTATTGAGGTTCGCGATCATGCCGTCGGAGAAACGCAGCCGCGCGTTGGCGACGTCGATCCGATCCGTCAAGACCGCGACGCCGACCGCCTCGGCCGCGACCACCTCGGCCTCCGTGCAGCTCAGGATAACGTCGAGGTCGTGCGTCATCAGGTCCAGGATTACATCGACGTCGGTGCCGCGCTCGGTGAAGGGGGCGAGCCGATGGCATTCGATGAAGCGCGGCGCGCGCAGAATCGAGCGCAGATGCAGGATGGCGGGATTGAAGCGCTCCAGATGCCCGATCTGGAGGATACGCCCATGGTGGCCGGCAATCGCGGCCAGCTCGCACGCCTCAGCGAGCGATGCCGCCATCGGTTTTTCCAACAGCACATCGACGCCCGCGCGCAGCATCCAGGCGGCGACCTCGTAATGCGTCAGGCTCGGCGTCGCGACGCTCACCAAATCGACCGCGCCCTTGAGCTCCCGATAGTCGCCCAGCGCGGCGGCCTGGCATTCGGCCGCAATCTGGCGGGCGCGGGCCGCGTCCAGGTCGACGACCGAGACCAGCCGCACCCCGTCGAGCGCCGCGTACTTGCGGGCGTGCAGCGCGCCCAGCTTGCCGACCCCGATTACCGCTGCCCGCAGCTCAGCCATAGCCGTAGATTGTGACTTCTCCCCGCCCGGCCATCGCGAAGGTCCGCTCGCGCTCGAGAATCAGCGCCTGGCCCGCCTCGACGCCGACCATCGCGGCGCGCAGCTCGATCAGCAGCTCGACGGTCGCCGGACCGATCGCGGGACGATCGAAGCGCAGGTCCTGGCCATGCTTGGCGGCCTTGGCGACTACCAGCCCCGCGCCCGAGAGCTGGGCGGCGCGGCGCAAGGCGGCGTCGGTGCCTTCGACCGCTTCGATCGCGGCAACCACGCCGTTGTGGATCGCGACCGCTTGGCCGACATCGAAGCCGCCCAGCGCCCGCATCAGGGCGAACGCGAGCCCAAGATCCTTCAGTTGGGCGGGGGTCGGCTCCGGTCCCGCCAGCCGGCCGGGCTCGGCCAGCGCCCCGTGGAGCATCGGCACCGGATCTATAACCGGGATCCCCTCGGCTTCGAGCTCGCCGGCGACGGCGCGCAGCACCGCGTCGTCGCTGAAGCGGGTAATCCGCGCCAGCATCGCGAGCGCCCGGGCGTCGGGGGAGAACGAATTACCCAGGCGGGCGCGCGCGATGCCGCCGGCCATCGCGGCCTCATCCACGCCGGCGGCCTTCAGAACGTCGATGATGCGCTGGATTTCGCCGACCCTGACCCAGGTGATCTCATCGACCAGCGGCGTCAGGCCGGCGTCGGTCTCGCCCTGATGTGCAAGCGCGATTACGGCGATTCCGCGGCGGCGGGCGGCACTGGCGACCTCGAGCGGGAAGACCCCGTTGCCGGCGATTAATCCGAGCTTGCGCACGAAGGATAGGTTGCCACAAACCCGCCGCGGCGGAAACGCAGGTGCGAATCCCTCGCACAGCATCAATCTAACTATAATAGGTCGCCAGCATCCGTTTGATTCTCCGCGTCCACCGCTTAATCCCTCGCCCGCATGATTTGCGGGAGAGCCAGCGACGTGCACGCAGGGCAGGTCGCGCGGGTGAGGGCCCCGAAAACTTTTCCGTAGCCCAGGCTCGAACTTGGTGTTTGCAACCCCCGGGTGTTGGTGCGACTGTGAATCCGAATTGAAAATGGAAATCCTCGATTAAATGTTTTTGACTGGAAAATTGGAGATGAAATTTTTTCGATTATTAGCTTGCTGATCGGCGGCGGGTTCGCCCTGATGGTGACGGCTGGTGGCCCGGCTTACGCCGAAAAGGCTGCGACCGACTCAACCGCGCCTAAGTTCACAGTCTGCTCTGGTCAAACTTACGCACTTTGCGCCGTCGCCAGCTGTTTCGTGATGGACGACCTCGCGTACTGCGAGTGCGATGTGAAGTCGGGCGACAGCATCAGCCTGACCTACGCGTTCGGTAATGGCGAGAACGTCTGCTCGGTGAATTCCGAGGGTGTTGAAAACGGGTACATGGTGAGCACCTTCAGTGTACCCGACTCGGTCGTCGCGCCGGACGGAAACCAGGCCCTCTACACCTGCCCGGCCAGCACTTCCAATGGTGCTTACGCGCAGTGCGATGGCGGTTTGTGCTTCACCAGCACCGAGGGAAAATCGTTTCCAGGTTTCAAC
>JBGPMT010000298.1:0-4209 GCA_041487135.1 Binataceae bacterium (SeqCode)
ACTTCCACGATTCTGACTGCGCGGCCTACTTCAGTTTTGAAGCTGTGGCGAAATTCCTTTACCCGATGACCCGCTGGTTCGATCGAACGAGGAAATCAAACTGACTCCGACATCACGCCTGGCTTTCTTGCTGTCATCCCGAGCGCGCCGAGCGACCCAAGAGAGCGAGGCGCTGCGAGGGATCAACGCGGAGCGATAGCTCCTTTGTCCCCGCGCGCAATCGCCCCCCGGGATTCCTCGCTGCGCTCGGAATGACAGCAAGGAGCCCAATCTCGCCCAGCACAGGGGCCGAGTACATGTGAACTGCCAGGAAGCCCATTTTCAGGAAGCATACTCGCTCGCAATTAAATTAGGACTCTACCGATAGCGGCGGTTTGGCGCGGCGCCTCGTGACCGAGCATAATGCAGGTCGTCACGCTTTCGTGGAACGCGACCTGAAATAGCCCGCAAGAGAGGTGATGGTGGCAAGCTCACGTCAGATTGCGCTTGTTTCGCTGTTGTTGATTGGAATCTGCGGGCTGGTCTTGCCTGCAGAGGCCACTCCGCCGACGACCAGGCTGGTGAGCGTAAACCAGACCGGCACCGCCAGCGGCAACAGCGTCTCGGTCGCGCCGGTCATCACCCCGAACGGGCGTTTCGTTGCGTTTGAGAGCCTAGCGAGCGATCTCACCGCCAACAACACCAACGGAACACTAGACATCTTCGTGCGCGACCTGAAGACCGGCACCACCACGCTGGTAAGCGTCAACCAACCCGGCACCGCCAGTGGCAACGATGACTCGTTCGCGCCGGTCATGAGTGGGAACGGGCGCTTTGTCGCGTTTGATAGCGACGCCAGCGATCTAGTCGCCAACGACACCAACGGAACACTAGACATCTTCGTGCGCGACCTGAAGACCGGCACCACCACGCTGGTGAGCGTTAACCAGGCTGGCACCGCCAGCGGCAACGATTTCTCGGAATTGTTAGCTATCAGCCCTAATGGGCGTTTCGTCGCATTTGACGGTCGGGCCAGCGATCTCACCGGAAACGATAGCAACGGAAAAAAAGATGTCTTCGTGCGCGACCTGAAATAGCGCGCGAGGGCGGCGGTCATGACGAGACCATGCCAATTGCGGCCGGGCGCCATTGAAATGTGGCAATTCGTCATGTTCTACAAACGGAGCTCGTTCATAGTAGCAACCCCTGCGTTCGCCTTTTAGCAGTTTGTGATTTATCAGCAGAGTAAGGTCGCGACTTGCGAGGTTTTTGGATACTTCAGCAATCTTTTCGGCATCAAGGATTTGTGACTCGATACCCGAATGAGGCATCCGCCAAAGCAAAGATTACTCTCTCCGGCAATTTACGGCGTGGGCACGCTGCACCGCTATCGAAAGCTGCGGCGGTTTGGCGCGGTGCCCCGCGATCGAGCATAATAATGTGTCGTCACGTTTTCGGGGAGGAATTGGTCCTGAACATGGCAGCCCAGACGCTTTTCGAAAAAATCTGGAACGATCACGTCGTCTATCAGCAGCCCGACGGCCCCGCGCTGCTCTATATCGATCTCCACCTGGTGCACGAGGTGACGTCGCCGCAGGCCTTCGAGGCGCTGCGCAACGCCGGCCGCAAGGTGCGCGCCCCCGACCGCACCTTCTCGACCCTCGATCACGACGTCCCGACGATCAATCAGACCGGGCCGATTACCGATCCCGACGCGCGCCTCCAGGTCGAGATGATGCGCAAGAACTGCCGCGACTTCGGCTTGCGGCTCTTCGACCTGGGCTCGCGCGAACAGGGAATCGTACACGTGATCGGTCCCCAGCTCGGCCTCACCCAGCCCGGGCTGACGATCGTATGCGGCGACAGCCATACCGCGACCCACGGCGCGCTCGGCGCGCTCGCCTTCGGAATCGGCACCAGCGAGGTCGAGCACGTGCTCGGCACGCAGTGCCTGTGGCAGAACAAGCCCAAGTCGTTCGAGGTCAGGGTCGACGGGCGGCTCGGCCGGGGGGTCGCGGCCAAAGACCTGATTCTGGGGATTATCGGCCGGATCGGCATCGGCGGCGGCACCGGCTGCGTTATCGAATACCGCGGCTCGGCTATCGAGGGGCTCTCGATGGACGAGCGGATGACGGTCTGCAACATGTCGATCGAGGGCGGCGCGCGGGCCGGGATGGTCGCGGCCGACCAGAAGACCGTCGATTACCTGCGCGGACGGCGCTACGCACCGGCGGGAAAAGATTTCGACCGCGTGGCGGAGCGCTGGCTCACGTATCGCACCGACGAGGGCGCGCGCTTCGATCGCAGCGTGGTCCTCGACGGCGCCTCCTTCGCTCCGCAGGTGACCTGGGGCACCAACCCCGGGATGGTGACGGAGGTGACCGGGCGGGTTCCCGACCCGGCCAGCTTCAAGGAGGCCTCGCAGCGCGAGTCGGTCGAGCGCGCGCTCAAGTACATGGCGCTCAAGCCAGGCACCGCGATCGTCGATATCCCGATCGACCGGGTTTTTATCGGCTCCTGCACCAACTCCCGGCTCACTGACCTCAAGCTCGCGGCCGAGACGATCCGCGGCAAACAGGTGGCGAAGACCGTGCACGCGATGGTCGTGCCGGGGTCGTGGCAGGTCAAGGACGAGGCGGAAAAGCTCGGTATCGACAAGGTCTTCAAAGAGGCCGGCTTCGAATGGCGCGAGGCGGGATGCTCGATGTGCCTGGCGATGAACGGCGACATGCTGCAGCCGGGCGAGCGATGCGCCAGCACCTCGAACCGCAACTTCGAGGGACGCCAGGGGGCCGGCGGCAGGACCCATCTGGTGAGCCCGGCGATGGCGGCCGCGGCGGCGGTCGCGGGCCATTTCGTCGACGTCCGTGAGTGGGCGAAGAACTGAGGATAAAAGCGATGCAACCGTTTATCACAGTCACCGGAATCGTGGTCCCACTCGATCGGGTAAACGTCGATACCGACCAGATAATCCCCAAGCAGTTCCTGAAATCGGTGGTGCGGACCGGCTTGGGCAAGGGCCTGTTCTTCGATTGGCGCAAGGACCCGGATTTCGTGATCAACCGGCCGCGCTATCGCGAGGCGAAGATCCTGGTCGCGCGGGCAAACTTCGGATGCGGCAGCTCGCGCGAGCATGCGCCGTGGGCTTTGGCGGATTTTGGTTTTCGCGCGGTAATTGCGCCGTCGTTCGCCGATATCTTCCGAAATAACTCATTCAAGAACGGCTTTCTCCCGGTGGTCCTGAAGGAGGACGAGGTCGAGGCGATTTTCCGGGCCATCGAGCGAAACGAAAAACCCTACGAACTCACGGTCGATCTGCCGAGTCAGACGGTTACCGACGCTTCAGGATGGTCGGCGCACTTCGAGCTCGGCGAGTTCCAGAAGAAGTGCCTGCTCGAGGGGCTCGACGACGTCGGGCTCACGCTGATGCACGAGCGGGAGGTCGCCGCCTACGAAGCGTCGCATCCGTTGCCCTACCGGCTCTAGTCGCAAATAAAAGAGCGGGGGCGCCGGCTGGCGCCCCCGCTTTTAATCGATGCGTTATTTCTTCAGACGGCGCGTTTCATCCGAGCGACTCAGCCGTCACAGCGCGCGGAACTTCGCCGCATGCCTGATATGCACGGCGACGCCGCCGATCTCGGCGGGAATCCTGGCTCTGACGGCGGGCGTGTCTTTCTCAAGATAGACATTGAGCGCGGCGTGATCGCTATCGTCGCCGGCGCCGATACCGACCGCGGTCACCTCGTTCATCTTCAGCAGGCGGGCAGCGTGGCGATTCTTGACCGCCCGCACCTGTTCGACCGACAGGCGGCGCGCGGCGCTTACCTCGGGTGTCGGGCTGGCGATTTCAGAACCGAAGGCGCTTGGCGTGCAGGCCTTCCCTACCAGGCTAACACCGAACTTCGTGAGAATGGTCTGGATTGGATTGACTGCCACAATCACGCTGGAGACCTCAGGTCCGAACTGGGTACCGGCGGCCGAGGTGCCGGCAAAAAGCATCCCGATCGCCTGGGGACATTCGAAATCTCCCGTGACAACCAGGGCACCGGCATCACCCGACTGGGCAAAGGTGCAAGCAGCCCCTGATGTGTCGCCTGGCGCCGCGCCGATTACCAGAACCTGATGGTTAAAGAACGCGGTGCCGGCGGCGACGACGTTACAGAGCTTCGGCGGATAAACCACCTTGCCCATGGCGTCAAATGCGTCTATACGACCCGAGGTCAGGCAGCT
>JBGPMT010000299.1:0-4191 GCA_041487135.1 Binataceae bacterium (SeqCode)
CTCCGTTCTTATCGGCGGCATAGCGCTTTTGACAGCGGTCTTCGGCGACCTCGATCCTTTCACAATCGCCTCAAAACTCAACCTGCCACAACGGCCCAGTATAGTCCCCACGACCCATGCGGCAAGCGCAATTTAAGCTTCCCGCACCTTGTAATGGCTGAACCGCTGGGTCAACTTGCGCGTCGTCACGGCACAATCGTTTTCTCGGCTCCAGGCAGCGGTTCAAGATGCCCGGGATGTCGACTCTCAATCCGCTTTCACCGCAGGCCGCCGCAATCAGCCACCTGTTCGTCGCCATTCTGGTGCTGCCGGCCGCGATCTTTTTGATTGTGCTTGCGATGGTGGGCTACGCGATCATCCGCTATCGCGATCGACCGCGAGCGCCCGCCCGCGCCGCCGGCAACACCGCCACCTCGCTGCTGCGCTAGGCGCGCCTCAGCGCTGCTTGTCGGAGCTTTCGTCCTCGTCCCGGAGCTTGCGGTAGAGGGTCTTGCGATCGATCTGCAGGATCGCCGCGGCTTCGCTCTTGTTGCCGCCCACCGAGGCCAGCACGGCGCGCACGTAGCTGCGCTCGAGCTGCTCCATCGTCATCCGCCGCGCGAGCGCCTGCTCGATCGTGCCGGCGGGCGTATCGGGATCGCCGGCGATCTTGGCCGGCAGATCGCGCCGCCGAATCCGGTCTTCGCGGTTCATGATCAGCGTCTGCTGAATCGCGTTCTGGAGCTCGCGGGCATTGCCGGGCCACGAGTAGCGCAGCAGGCATTCGCTGGCGTCGGGATCGATCCTGGGAACCGCGCGTCCGGCCTGGGAAGCGGCCCGCGCCAGGAAGTGCTTGATCAAGAGCGGGATGTCCTCGGGCCGTTCGCGCAACGGCGGGATGCTGAGGGTCACGGCGGCCAGCCGATAATAGAGGTCGGTCCGGAAGCGGCCCTGCTCGATCAGCTTTTCGAGGTCGGCGTTGGTGGCGGCGATGATGCGGACGCTGACCGGAATTTCGGCGGTTGCGCCGAGCGGGCGAATCTTCTTGTCCTCGAGCGTGCGCAGCAGCTTGGCCTGCACCGCGGGGGGCATTTCGCCGATCTCATCGAGGAACAGCGTGCCGCCGCGGGCCGACTCGAACAGCCCCGTCTTGCCCTGGCGGGCATCGGTGAAGGCGCCGCGCACGTACCCGAACAGCTCGCTTTCGAGCAGCGTTTCGGGAATCGCCGCGCAGTTGACCGGCACGAACGCGCCTTCGCGATTGGCGCTCATGAAATGGATGGCGCGCGCCAGCAGGTCCTTGCCGGTACCGCTCTCGCCGCGGACCAGCACGCTGGCGTCGTTTTCCGCGACCCGCGGAATCTGTTCCAGCAGCTCGACCATCCGGGGATTGGCAGCGATGATGTTGTCGAGCCCGTAGCTGCGTGCCAGTTCGCCGCGCAGCCGCCTGACCTCCATCCTGAGCGCCCGATCCTCGAGCGCCCGCGACACCATGATCATGAGGTCCTGGTTGCTGAACGGCTTGGTGATGTAATCAAAGGCGCCGAGCTTCATCGACTCGACCGCGGTCTGAATCGAGCCGAAGGCCGTGATGATCACGGTCGGCACGGCAGGCGCGATCTTCTTGACCTCGACCTGTAGCTGATGGCCGCTCATGCCGGTCATGCGCAAGTCGGTGATCAGCAAGTCGGGCTGCTGCTTGCGGATCAGCTCGAGCGCCTCGGCGCCGGAGCCGGCGCTGAGCGTGCGATAGCCGGCACCGCGCAGGATGTCGGACAGCATGCTGGTTATCTCGCGATCATCGTCGACGACCAGGATGGTGGCTGGTTCGATGGTCATGCCTGGGCCTGCCTCTGCTCCGCTTGCCTGCTGGCCATTGGGAGCGTCACGAAAAAGCGCGCGCCGCGATCGTCGCGGGGCTCCATCGTAATCTCGCCCTCGTGGTCCTGCACGATGGACTGGCTCACCGCCAGGCCCATCCCGGTGCCCCGGCCGGGCGGCTTGGTGGTGAAGAACGGGTCGAAGATCTGGGCGCGGTTTTCCTCCGCCACGCCCGGACCGTTGTCCTCGAAGATTATGCTCAGCCAGCCGCCAGAGCCGTTGCGGCGGACATTGGCGGTGACGCGCAGGAGGCCGCCGCCCTGCTCGGCCATCGCGTCGAGCGCGTTCATCCCGAGATTGACGAACACCTGCTGCAACTGGTCCGAGTCGCAATCGAGCACCAGCGGCTGCTGGCCCAGGTCAGGCTGCATGCGGACGTTGAGGCGCGAGGCCTCGGTCTCGAGCAGGCTCAGCGCGCGCATCACGATCGGCCGCAGATCGCTGCGCACCCGTTGCGGCTCGCGGCGCCCGGCATAGTCGAGCAGGCGATGAACGATGCCGGAGATGCGGTCGATCTGGGCGATGATGATGCCCAGGCCGTCGCGGAGCCGGTCGGGCGCGGGGTCGTTGAGCAGATACTCGGCCCGGCCGCGAATCACCGCCATTGGGCTGCCGATTTCGTGGGCCAGTCCCGAGGCGAGGGTGCCGATGGTCGCGAGTTTGTCCGAATGGCGCAGGTTGCGCTCCAATTCGAGCTGGCGCCGATGTTCTCTGAGCAACCGCTCGCGCGAAGCCGTGAGCTGCGCATCGAGACGGCGAAACTCCTCGGTCAGGAATTCCACTTCATTTCGTCCCGGGCTCCGTTCGGCCTCGTCCTCGTTCGACGAAAACTGGCTGACCCGCCGCGAGAGTTCCGAGAGCGGTCGAGTGACGTAGCGCCGGGTGGCCAGCGTGATGAACGTCGCCGCCATGGCCAGCACCAGCAGCGCGCCGGCGATTGAAGCGGTGAGCCGTTCGCGGTTGGTCTCCCGGACTTCAGTAAGGTCAACCGCCACCAGCAGATATCCTGCCGACGATCCCGGCCAAAACCGCAGCGGCACGAGACGGCAGAACCAGAAGCGATTGCCGGTTTCGCGATTAATCTCCCAACTGCCGGCGGTATCGACCGTGCTAAACGGTGCCTGCTCCGGAAACAGCTTCTTGGGGAAAGCCGGTAATGCGAACCACAGGGTCCGGTCAGGCTTGAAGATCGCCGCCTCGGTGCCCTGGTCGCGTATCTGCTGCAGCACCGATCGCACCTGCTCCCACTCCTGGCCCTGGATGTCGTTTAACAGCGCCGCGCGTAAGCCGCGGGTTGTCGCGCGCGTCTCGCGCTTGAGACTGTCGATATAGACGCGAGAAGAGAGTTGGAAGTTGAAATACGTGTACAGCGCCACTACCGGCGTCAAAGCTGTCAGTAACACCAGTGCCAGACGCGTACCGATCTTCACTGCTAGAACCTTCACCCTAACCCCGCATGATCGAGGCCGGGCGCGGATTTGGACATGATAGCGTGTGCGGCGGAATATCGATAACCGCCGCCCTCGATGCCCTCTCGAGCCCCTTGCGGGCGGGTATCGGGTCCCCTCTGGGCGCGCCTACACCGTATCTTCGTTCAAGTTCCAGAAGCTCGTCAGCATCGAAAGCCCAACTCCCGTCTTACGGCAGGCATCGGCGAGCTGGGCATGCACCTGGATGGGGCTGGCCTGAACTGGGGAACCGGCCTCGGGATCGAAGAACAAGGGCTCGTCGGAAGCGGATCGCGCCCGAACTTGTGCCGGAAGATCTCGAAACGGTGATGTACAACTTCCATCAGCGAGCAGGCGGGACATAGCTCCAAGGTGGAGCCGCACGATCGGCCTGCAAAGGGCGTATGCCACGCGGTATCGTCCATCGGGTTTCCCCCCAAGGAATAATGCTAGGGGACCGCCGCAATGATTGGACCAAACCAGAAGCAGAGCGTAGCTACTCTAAATCAGTCTTAGCCGTCTGGCTCTGTAGAATTTATCCCCATCCACAAAGCGAAAGGCTAACGATATGTTTTCATTAGGAGAAAAACGTGGCATGGCGCTTTGTCCTAAGGCTAGTCAAGTACACTATTGACATTAGAATTGTTTTGGGGATGAAATACGCATATCGGCGAAACGGTTGGGGAATAATTCACCAGTTGCCCCTTTTGGCTAAAGACAAATCAAGAAAAGGATACCTCGGATGAAACGAGAATCCACCAGTCCGAACAAGCCGGAGTTCTACACGGTGAGCCAATTGGCGCGAATGCTCCAAGTTACCGAAATGACCATCTACCGAATGGTCAGACGGGGGGCCTTGCCCTGCCACTCGATCGGGAGAGCC
>JBGPMT010000300.1:0-4182 GCA_041487135.1 Binataceae bacterium (SeqCode)
GCTGGATGCGCTCAACTCGCAGCGCCTGGGACGCGAGCTCTCCGCGCTGTGCGCCTACAACACCAGCGAGACCGGCCGCGTGATGGCGCGTCTCACGTGAGACCGGCCGCGATCTGGCGAACGAGCGACTGGAACTCAATATGGACCGAGGGCTCTGCGTGCGTTAATTCTAGGCCATGAAGTTCGGCGTTTTTCTTCCCAACGGCACCAACGGTTACATCCTCTCGACGCGCAGCCCGCAATATCCGCCGACGTACGAGCATAATCGCGCGATTACCGTCGAGGCCGAGCGCCAGGGACTCGATTTCGCACTTTCGATGATCAAGTTTCGGGGCTTCGGCGGCGAGAGCGGCTATTGGGATGCCTGCCTGGAATCGTTCACGCTGATGGCCGCGCTGGCGCGTGACACTTCGCGTCTCGATCTTTTTCCGAGCGTTGGCATCCTGAGCATGCACCCGGCGATTGCGGCGCGGATGGTCGCGACGATCGACGATATCAGCGGCGGGCGCTGCGGCTTGAACATCGTGACCGGCTGGAACCGGCCCGAATATCAGCAGATGGGGCTGTGGCCCGGCGATCAGTATTACGACCAGCGCTACGACTACGCAGCGGAATACCTGCAAATCATGAAGGCGCTATGGCGGGACGGGCGCGTTGCGCACAAGGGCCGGTTTTTCGACCTGCCGGACTGCCGATGCCTGCCGACTCCAAGGCGCGAGATTCCCATCGTATGTGCCGGCAGCTCGCCGCGCGGGATGCGTTTCACGGCAGAGCATGGCGATCACAACTTCGTGACCGCCGACACACAGAAGCTGAAATCGATCGGGGCGCAGCTCAAGGCACATTCCCACGAGCTTGGACGAAAGGCGGGCACCTATGCGCAGTTCGTTCTTATCGCTGCCGAGAGCGACGACGCGGCGCGGCGTCAGGCCGAGGATATCATCGCCGGTGCCGACTTGGGGGCGATTCGCAACGTGCTGGGCAGCGCCGCGCTGGACACGAACCCCGGTGGTACTAGCGAGGCCCTTAGAACCGGGATGGAGCGGCCGGTCGAACTCGGCAACCTGGTCTTCATGGGCACACCCGTGATTCTCGGATCGTACGAGAGCGCCGCGCGGCAGATCGATGCCATCGCCGTCGAAGCCGGTATCGATGGGCTCCTGCTGAGCTTCCCGGATTTTGTGGCGGGCATTCGCGGCTTCGGCGAACGGATCATGCCTCGACTGCAATGCCGAGAAGACTGACGTCTGATCGATCGCCTTACGCGGCTCTCACCAGCCCGCCATCGACATACAGCGTCTGACCCGTGATGAACGCGCAATCGTCGCTGGTCAGGAACGAGACCGCGCCGACCAGGTCCGGCGGCTCCTCGATGCGCTTGATCGCCTGCAGGCTCGCGACCCCCTCGAAGAACTGCTGCGAGGTCATCTCGCCGGGAAGCGGATTGGAGAGCGTGCCGGGCGTGCGCGTCAGGCTCGGGCAGATCGCGTTGACCGTGATTCCGTACGGGCCCATCTCGGTGGCCAGCGCACGCGTGAATCCGATCACGCCGCCCTTGCTCGCGACGTAATGGACCAGCCCCTCGACCACCATCCCGAAGGTGTTCGAGGCGAGATTCACCACCCGGCCCCATCGCCGCTGTTGCATCCCGGGCACGAAGGCCTTGGCGAGCAGGAACATCGCGTCGAGATTCACCGCCATCACCCGCCGCCAATCGGCGAAGCTCATCTGGTCGAAGTATTGCATCGGATAGATGCCGGCGTTGTTGACCAGGATGTCGCAGCGGCCGAACCGCTCCTGGACCTGTTTGGCGAGCGCTTCGACCTGTTCCGGCGCCGTGATGTCGCAGCGCACGCCGAGCGCCTCGCGCCCGGCCGCCTTGGCATGCGCGATCGCCCTCTCGGCCGGCTTCAGATCGACCGCGACGATATGCACGCCGTCATCGGCCAGCCGCATCGCAAACGCTTCGCCCAGTCCGGAGGCCGCCCCGCTGATTACCGCCACCTTGTCCTGGTGTCCCTTGCCCATCGGAATCGTTCTCCCTGGCGCGCGCCGCGCGCAATCGTGGATCGGCTTCTTTTACTGCGGGCCGAAGTTTTGTGCCAGCGCGAGAGTTTCTGCGATGCGCCGGCGCCGCGCTAACTCAGCTCCGCCATGAAGGTGCAAACCCGCGCGACCGGCGCATCGCGCGGACCGTCGCTCAGCATCGGCTCGCCGTCAGAGGTCGCCGTAGCCATAATCCTTCCAGCGCCGCGCCACCATCGCGCGCGTCCCCTCCGACCACGAATGGACGTAATCGGCGGGCGCCGCGTGCCGATTGCGATACTCGGGCGTCCACTCGTGCGGGATGGTCGCGTCCATGATCCAGAGGCTGGTCTCGCGCCGCGCCCGGTCCTCGGGCCGCAGCCATGGATGGAGCGCGTTGATCGGCACGCCGCGTATCAGGTCGTAACTCTCGGGATGCATCCGGGTGGTGATCGCCCACCAAACGTCTTCCAGCCGGCTCGGATCGACATCCTCGTCGACGAACACGATACCCGAGGTGATCATCCGCTCGCCGCCGAGCAGCGTCGCGACGATCTGTTTCTTCAGGCCCGGCCGGGGCGTCAGCGAGATGACCGGAATCTCCGGGATGTAATAGTAGATCGCGCGCACCGGCAGCCCATGCGCCTCGAGCCGGTTCTTCGCGACCGCCGCGCTCATGACGGTGACGCAGCAGGCGCTGTCGTCGTGGAGCTTGCCCATGTTGGCCATCGTGAAGACCGGATTGCGCCGGTGCGTGATGCACTTGACGCGCACCAGCGGCGCGCTGCCCTGCCCGGTCGCATGGCCGGTGTATTCACCGAACGGACCCTCCTCGACGCGCTCGCCCGGCATCACCTCGCCCTCGATTACGATCTCGGCGCTGGCCGGCACTTCGAGGTCGATGGTCTCGCATTTCACCAGCTCGACTGCGCGGCCGCGGATTCCGCCGGCGATGTCGCGCTCGCTGGTGCCATGCTCCAGCGGCGCGCTGGCCGCCAGATGGCAGGCCGGTTCGGCCCCGATCACGAGCGCGATCGGCATCGGCTCGCCGCGCCGCTCGTACTTGCGCAGTATCGCGCCGCCATGCTGACCCTGCGGCAGCAGCAGCACCGCGTAGCTGCGATCGTCCTTGAGCTGGCAGCGATAGGTCCCCCAGTTGACCCAGTTGGTTTCGGGATCGCGCGTGATGACGATATCCCAGCTCCCGATATAGCGGCCGCCGTCGATCTCCTTGATCCAGGGAACCGGAAACCTGAGCAGGCTCAGGTCGTCGCCGCGCAACACGACTTCCTTGCACGCGGCCCGATCGGCGCTAACCAGCTTCGGTTGGAGAGGTTGCTGGAAGCGGCGGCGCAACTCCTCGATCACTTCGAGCGCCGGCGTCAGCTTGTCGAGCCCGAGCGTCAACGCGATGCGGGCGAGCGGTGCCGCATGCCCCGGACCGAACAGGACCGCCGCGACCGACTGATCGGGATAGCCCTTGACGTTCTCGAACCATGGGGCCGGCCCGGCGTGCTCGCAGATCATCCGGCTGACGGCGCCCATCTCGAAGCGCCAGTCGACCTCGGCGCTCACGCGCCGGAGTTCACCCTCGCGCTCGAGCAGATGAAGAAAGTCCCGCAGGTCACCGGCGGCCGCCGCGCCGCGTCCATCTGGCTCATTCATGCGTCCCTCCTCGACAGGTGAGCGAGTATAATCGCCGCCCTGTCGGCCGAAAACTCTCTGCTCCGGTCCCCGGGCCGCGCCAACCAAGTATAGTTATGCATCATCGTTTGCAGGAGGTCTCGAGATGGCCGGAACAATCTCTGCGCTCGCCGCGGCGCTGATCGCGATCGCCACTCTGGCCGGCGCAACCGCGTCGTCCGCGGCGGATTACTATCTGAGCGCCTCGCAGGTGGACCTGGTCCATATCCTGGCACCGCCTCCCGCGCCCGATTCGGCCAAGGGCAAGGCGGACCTGCAAGCCGTTCTGGACGCGCAGCGCCATCGGACGCCGGCCGAAGTCAAAAGCGTGCAGGCCGACGCGGAGCTCTCGGTGTTCCGCTTCGCCGACGTGATGGGGCCTCGGTTCAAGCCCGAGAATCTTCCCTTTGCGGCCCAATTGTTTGCGCGGGTGACCGCCGACGATGAGCACGCGATCGGCCCCGCGAAGAAGCA
>JBGPMT010000301.1:0-4169 GCA_041487135.1 Binataceae bacterium (SeqCode)
GCCAAGTCAGAGTTCAGCTAAGTCAGGTTCGGTGGAAACTTCCGTCAATTCGCACGTGCCCGCGAAAGCGTCAAGTGCACAGGGGTCATCGCGGCGGCACCGGCGGCGCTCGCGTTGGCGAAAGCCTGTTGTATAGTAACGCTCGTGCGCAACCAAGCTTTGAGGCGGCGGTATCTTTTTTCACAACGCAGCAGGAAATGCAGGTGTGAGCGGTGAAAAAGAAGACGGTCAGAACCATCGAAATCGAACAGCCCGCCGGGATGGGCGGCGCCCGGCCCCAGCCGCAGTTCGTCTCGGACGTAATCGCCGATCTGCTCGGGGCGCTGGGCTACGAATACGTCACGCTAAACCCAGGATCGAGCTTCCGCGGACTGCACGATTCGATCGTAAATTACCATCGCAACCAGACGCCCAAGGTGCTGCTCTGCAGCCATGAAGAGATCGGGGTCGCTTTCGCGCACGGCTACGCGAAGACCGCGCAGCGGCCGGGGCTCGCGATCTGTCACAACCTGGTGGGCCTGATGCACGCCTCGATGGCGGTGTATGACGCATGGTGCGATCGCACGCCGATGCTGATTCTGGGCGGCGCCGGCCCCGCCGATCCGAACTGGCGCCGCTGGATCGACTTCACGCATTCCGCGAGCACCCAGGGCGAACTGGTGCGGGCTTTCGTCAAATGGGAGGACGAGCCGGCCACGCCTGCCGCGGCCATCAGCTCGATCATCCGCGGCCATCGAATCGCGATCACGCCGCCGTGCGGCCCGGTGTACATCGCGTTGGACAAGATTCTGCAGGAGACGGCGCTCGGCGGTCCGTTGCCGATTCCCGACCTGAAGCTTCCGCGCTATGGGGCCCCCGCGCCGATCTGCGCCGATGCCCAGGCCGTCGCACAGGCGGCCGAGGCCCTGGTCGCAGCGAAGATGCCGGTGATCGCAGCGGGCAGCCTTGCCTACGATCCGCGGGCCACACCGATACTGGTCGCGCTGGTGGAAGCGATCGGCGGCGCCTACGTCGATCACATGAATCATGTCTCGTTCCCGACCGCCCATCCGCAGAATCTCAACGGCGACCCGCGGGTCCTTGGAGAAGCCGACATCGTGCTGGCGATCGACGTGCTCGACGTTCCCGACCTGGTCGGGATGTACGGAGACGAGGAAGGGCGGCGGCCGGCGAAAGGGCCGGAAGTGGCCGTAATCGACCTTTCGTTGAATGATTTCGCCTTTCGCTCGTGGTCGCACGTGGGTGGCGATATCTCGCCCGCGGACATTCGATTGCTCGCCGACCCGATCGCCGGCATGGGCCAGCTTCTCGACGCGATCAAGGCGCGAGCGCAGGATCGCGCTGTGGCGGCGCGGATCCAGTCCCGCGTCGCGGAAATCGGCGCGCGTCATCGCGCGCTTCGCGCCCGCCAGCAGGAGGAAGCGGCGGTGCGGGCAAAGGAAGCGAGCGTCTCGCGGCCGCGCCTGGTCGACATGGTCTGGGAAGCGGTTCGCGGCCGTGATTGCGTGCTCTCGGGCCGCTCACTCAAGGGCTGGCCCGAAGGGGTATGGGATTTCAAAGCGGTAGGGGAATTCCTGGGCGCAAACATCGGCGGCGGCATCGGCTACGGACCGGGAGCGGCGGTCGGCGCCGCTCTTGCCACGCACGAGCAGGGCAAGTTCCCGGTGGTCATCCTCGGCGACGGCGACATGGTGATGGCCGCGGGGGCGCTGTGGACTGCGGTGCATTACAAGATCCCGCTATTGGCGATTATCGATAACAACCGCTCGTTCATGAACGACGAGGAGCATCAGCGCAAGATGGCGCGCCATCGCGAGCGCCCGCTGGAGAATGCCTGGATCGGCACGGCGATGTTCGATCCTGAGGTCGACTTCGCCACGGTGAGCCGCGGGTTCGGCGCCTGGGCGAAGGGTCCGATCGAGAGCGCCCGGGAACTCGCGACGGCGTTGCGCGAGGGGATTGCCGAGGTCGAGAAGGGCGGCGTCGCGGTAATCGACGTGCGCACCGTCCGGCCCTGGTAATCCCACGGGCGGGGCGGGCGGCCTATCGCCGGCAGCCAGCGATAGGCCGGCCGCCCGCCCGGGAGCCCCGGACTGCAACAGCGCCGCCGGATTTCTCCGGCGGCGCTGTTGTCTCCTCCGCCGCCCCCGCGGTGCGCCCGGGGCGCACCGCACCCCAAGCCGGATTGCTTAGCGCCGCGCGCGCATCATCAGCGCCGACGGCGTCATCCACTCGCCGATCTTCATCCCGGAGTTCAGAGCGAACTTGTAGCCGCCCGCTTCCTTCTGGAAGTAGATGTTCGAGTGGTAGTCCTTCTGCAGATCGGCGAACGTGATTCCGGTCAGGTCCGGCGAAGTGCTGCCCGGCACCCCGCAACCGGCGCCGGTCTCGCCCACCACGAAGCATTCCCATTTCCAGAGCTTGCCGGCCAGGTCATACATCTCCGCCAGCTGCGCCCGGCCGTCGAGCGGATTGATATACATCCGCTTCTTCGAGTAAGAGGCGCCCTCCAGATGGGGAACGCCGTCGACCATGATTATCTCGGGCATCAGATGCCAGCTCGTGCGCGGGATCTTGTCATCGCAATCCGGCCAGGAGAAATCCTCGCGCTTCGGGGGTGGCGAGGCGTATTGGCCGAGATTGAGCGGCGAGGGCCACAAGAGCGGCCGCTTCCCGCCCATCTGCCACGACCAGGTCAGCAGCGGGTCACCCTGCAGGTCGAAGTCGGTCGCGAAGTAGGCGGTGTAGGGCGCGGCGGCCTCGAAGCGCTGCGAAGTCGGCAGCGTCCGCACGCGGCGCAGGGTCGGGATGTAGGCGAACGTACCCGGCATCTGAGCGGCGTCGTAATAGACGATCGTGACCAGTCCCAGGCCGTAGACGTCGACCGGCGCCTCGAAGGTCAGCACCGTGCGAGAAAGCTCCTTTTCGAACCCCGGCCATGCCGGCTTGGGATCGACCACCAAGCGTCCCTGGGTCAGGATCCGCGAGAACAGCGGGAACGAGCGGCGGACCACCGTACCGTTGGTGTCGATGTCCCGTTCCGGAGCCACCACCAGCAGATCGTCGTAACGGCGCAGGTTAAACGCGTCGTTCCACATCCACTCGAGCGCGGTATTAGCCTCCGCGAACGGATTGCCGCCGATCCACGGCTTGCCGTCCTTGGTCCAGAGCTGCCCCTTGTCGTCGAGCTTCGCCATCCCGCGGTTCTTGAGCGTCGCCTGCAGCCAGTAGGTCGGCGTGTAGGAATCGGGCTTCATGATCGGATCGACGATCTTGATCTCGGTATTACCGCGCTTGAGCTCCATGTAGAGCGACTCGATCGCGATATCCTTGATCAGGTCGGCGTTGTCTTTGCCGATCACCATCCCGGGCTTGACCCGGCCTTTGGTGTATTGCTCGATCGAGAGGAGCTCGTCGGGATAGGCCAGCTCGACGGGTTTGCCCGCGTCGATCAGCGAGATAATCGGCTGCAGCAGTCCGGCCCCGGCCCAGGTGCCGGCCGCCTTCAGAAAATCGCGACGATGCCAATCAAGTTTGGACATTGCTCTTCTCCCTCCCATGCGCAACGGCGGCGGCCTTCAGCCGCGGCGTTGGCGCCGGCGGTGTGGTGCGGTCTGGTTTGTCACGGCCAGCTTGCGACGCGATGTCTCTGCCGCCTCGATAGCTCATCAGAACTGATAAGTGAAGCGGAGCCAGGCCGCATCCGCCCACCAGAACTGAGCCGGGAAGCGGCTGCTCTTCGAGCCGCTGAAAGTGTTGTAATAGAGGTCGAGCTGGTAGTTATCGCCGATCTGCCAGTGTACCCCGGGCTGGAACCACTTGCCGTCAGCCGTGTCGATGACGCTCAGAAATTCGAGGTCGATCCGCTTCTGAAAGAGCGGCTGCTGAAAGAAGACCGTGACGAACTGCTGCGCGCTGGTGATATTGGCGCCGGTGGCATTGTTCTGCGTCACGTGATGGAGACTGCCGGCGGTGTAAATCTCCTCGAACTGCATGTTGATGAACAGCGAATCGAGGCCGGGAACGATATAGGTCGGCCGATCGATCGAGAAGAACTGCTGGATCTGCGGCCGCGTGATGATGCTGGCGCCGGTGGTGTAGGTGAACGGCACGTTGGAGGTGACCGCGGTCTCAGCGCGCAGCACCGCCCCCGCCCAATCCCACGGATA
>JBGPMT010000302.1:0-4169 GCA_041487135.1 Binataceae bacterium (SeqCode)
GGCTCATCACCTCGGGCGCATGCTGACCGATGATAGCTAGCAGATTCTCGTAGATGTTACGCAGACGGCCCGGCTGGGAGGCGCCTTTGGGAGCGCGAATCGTGCCCGCGGCGACGTGGCTGAAGACGCCCGCCGCGCCCTCCACGATCCCGAATCCGGTCGCCGCGCTACCCGGATCAACCCCGATTATCCGCATACCCCACCCCCTCACCTCGGGACGCCGCGCATGCCCCTGCACAGGTTACGCTGCGGAGAAGCTCGCCAGCACCTCTTCGTCGATATCGAAGTTGGCAGCGACGCTTTGCACGTCGTCGTGATCTTCGAGTTCCTCAACCAGCCGCAGCACCTGTTCCGCCGCGCGCCCGGAAACCTTGACCGTGGTCTCGGGCACCCGCGCCAGTTCGCTCGAGGCGATCGGCACGCCGGCCTTTTCGAGCGCGTCGCGCACGGCGCTGAAGCGATCGGGCGCGGTCAGGATTTGGTAGATGTCGTCCTCGCTTACCAGGTCGTCGGCGCCGGCCTCGAGCGCGATTTCCAGCAGCCGCTCTTCGTTGCCCGCGCGCTTCTCGACGTTGATAACCCCGCGCTTCTTGAACATCCAGCCGACCGAGCCGCCCTCGCCCAGGTTCCCGCCTTGGCGCGAGAAGATGAACCGTAGCTCGGCCACCAGCCGATTACGATTATCGGTCAGCGTGTCGACCATGATCGCGACCCCGCCCGGGCCGTAGCCCTCGTAGGTGATCTCTTCGAGATTGACGCCGCCGAGCTCGCCGGTGCCCTTCTTGATCGCGCGATCGATATTGTCGTTGGGCATCGATTGGGCGCGGCCGGCCAGCACGGCGGTGCGCAGGCGCGGATTGGCGTTGATATCCCCGCCCCCGAGCCGGGCCGCGATGGTGATTTCTTTGATCAGCTTGGTGAAGAGCTTGCCGCGCTTGGCATCGCGCGCCGCCTTCTTATGCTTGATCGAGCTCCATTTGGAATGACCGGACATATCAGCCCTCGCGGCGGCGAATCGCGCCCAACGCTATCGGCCGAGCCTACCACAAAGAACCCGGCTATGGGGACAGCGGGCGCCTTCGGCGGCGGCAGGCGGGAAGGCGCCCAGACCCGATTGAAGCGCGCCCGGCTTTCCGTGATCATGGTCAATCCTGAATGCGTATCCGGCGAGTTATTGGATCCATCGCGATAGCGGCGATTGCGGCCGCCGGGTGTTTCAACCCGCCGCCCCCGCCGCCGCCGGCCAAGCCCGAGAAAAACCAGCTTGAGCTCCAGTTGCCGTACGATCTCGCCTGGGAAGCGGTCAACGCCGTAATCATCAGGAACGATTACCGGGTCAGCGCGCGCGATCCCAACAACGGAATCGTCGAGACCCAGGTTGAGCACGGCGAGTTCACTCTCAAGGACGCGGATTGCGGCCAGATCAAGAGTATCGCCGGCAAGTTCTCGGCCGAGCCGGCCGAGGTCGCGTCCGCGGTTTACAATTTTTACGTCAAGCCGACCGGACCTCGCACCAGCCTGGTGACCGTGACGGCGACCTTCAGTGCCCCGGTCCAGGTCCCGTTCCGTCCGATGCAGAGCGTGCAATGCACGTCGCGCGGCGTGCAGGAGGCGCGGTTGCTCAAGGAACTCGCGCAGCAGGCCGCGATCACTCGTCGCGCGAGCTATGAATCTCCCGAAGCGGCGGGCCAGAAGCCGGCGGCGCCGGCCTCCCCCGCTGCGGTCTCCGCCTCGGAGTCGATCCGGCGCCGTCCGGAGTCTGATCTGTCGGCCCAACCGCCCGGATTCGGATCACCGCAGAGCGGCCCTCATCTGCTCGATATGCCGGACTTGCCGTCGTTCCCGCAGGCCGCGCCGCCGCTGGGGCCGAACGCGACCCCCACGGCCGCGCCGACCCCATAGCTTCGATCTATTTTGCGTAAGCTGGCGGCGGGATCAGCACCCGGCTCGGCACGATCACCGGGTCCGGTTTTCCCGGCGTTTGCCAGTAGAGCCTGAGCCCCGCATCGCCGGCCAGGTTTCGCTCGCCGGCCTCAATCGCATGGCGTCCGGGGTCGAGATAGATACTGCCGTCGTCGTGAGACTTGTTGACGTCGCCCGGATCGCGAATCACCTGTCGGCCATCGATCGTTAGCCATCCCGCGTCATCAACGTCCATGATGAAGCGGTAGAGACCGGGACGCGGAATCAGGATCGCGCCGTCCCATATCACGTATGACGGGAACGGCAGCCCGCCGAGTTGCGCGACGTTGTTGAATTCGAGGCGCGGATCGATTCGCACGATATGAGGCGGAAAGCCCGCCGGACGCAACCCCTCATAATACCGCCCGAGCAGCCCATGGGAGGCGGAAAGCCCGGATTTCGCGGCGATCGCGCCAACCACCGGCGGGACAAAAAAAGCGGCGGCGGCGATCGCCACGGCGGCGAGCATCGGTCGCGACCGGGTCGGC
Organism: Binataceae bacterium (SeqCode); assembly: GCA_041487135.1. Lineage (GTDB taxonomy): Bacteria > Desulfobacterota > Binatia > Binatales > Binataceae > JAJPIG01. The sequence goes on from JBGPMT010000302.1 coordinate 2,451, forward strand.
GGCGTGAGCTCGCGTATCAGCAGGAGCGCGGCGGCGATCCAGAGCGCCGCGAGCGGCGCCAGTTGCAGCGCCGGCGGGAGTCCGGCGAGCTTGCCGAGGTTGAATGCGACTGAATCGCCGGCGATCGCTCCGCCGCCAAAATAAGCGTCCTTGTTATAAGCGAGGTCGCCTCTGAAGTATGCGGGCGCCGCGTACTCCCAGACCGGATTTCCGTACTCATAGGGGAAATGGGGGTTGATCGAGGTCGCCATCAGCATGATGAAAATCGAGACCAGGCCGAGCGCGCCGACCACGTAATTCCATCGCGACGGCACGAAGGCCAGCGCCAGTACCATGAAGGGAATCGCGGCGACGATCTGGCGTGGGCCGGTGGCCGTACCGCCGCCCCAAGAGACGATCGATTCGCCGAATGAGGCGTTGAACAGGATGAGGCCGGCCACGGCGAATACCGTGACGGCGAACTCGGCGCGCCAGCGCCGCTCGCGGCCGAAGCAGACCAGCGCGGGAATCGTGACCAGCAGCGCCGGATTGCAGAAGAACAAGCCGCGCTGCGGATCGATCAGGATTTTCCAGAGGTTGTAGAGCTTGGGATAGGTCAGGCCGACAAAGCCGGCCGCCTGCTCCGGAAACTGCGTATTGCCCGGCAGCTTGTAGGCCTCGTAGCTCATGAAGAAGAGACCGCCGAAGGCGGCCTGGTTATACGCGAGCAGAATCAGCGCGATCCCGCCCGCGCCCGCCGCGAAGCCCAGGATCTGCAGCCATTTCAACTTGACGAGCGCGTAGACGCCGAGCGCCGCGGCGATCAGAATCGCGGGGTAATCGCACAGCACCGCCCATCCGGCCAGCATCCCGGCCAGCAACGCCCGGTCGGGGCCGGGATCGTCGCGGGCCGTAACCAGCAGATAGAAGGCGGCGAACGTACTGGCCGCCGCGATCGGTTCGCCGGTCATCTCGGTCGCGTACGGAAAGATGATCGTGCCGAACGACAGCAGGATCGCTAGCGATGCGGCCCGTCCGGCGGTGGCGCCGAGCATCAGTGCGAAGCGGAAGCAGACGACCGCCATCAGGGCGATTGCCAGGCCGGTCGAAAAGACGATCGTGAGATGGGTCAGCAAGGCCCAGTAGAGCGCCTCATGCGAAGTCAGCAACGGGGCGAGCAGCTTCGAGAAGATCAGCCACTGAGCGACTCCCGTGAAAGCTCCGCCCGGCGCCTTCACGGAATAGATATGGCCGCCAAGCTGGATGATATCGGCGGTGTTGAAGCCTGCGTAGCCCTCGATCGCGAGCGTATGCCGCTCGATAATCGAGCGCATCAGGTCGAAACGCGCGGCCGTGCTCTGGTCGGCAGCCTGGTAGAAGTAGGCGAAGGTCAGAAATGAGACCGCGAACAGGGTCCACTCAACGCGCCGCCGATGATATGCGGGATCAGCCATGAGCGCGGCGCTTCTTCGCGCGTCCCTTGGTCTCGGGCGGGCTTACCGCCACTACGCCGATAGTGGCCTCGCCGTATGCCCGCCAGCCGAGATAGGCGACCAGCGCGAGCAGCATGAAGGTCGCGGCGAGAGTCCACGGCTGCCCGATCGGAGCGGTCGCCGACGCTTGGCGAATCGCCTCGAGATCGAACACCGGCGTCGCGCCGGCCGGCGCTTGCGCGATCCGCTCGAGGCTGGCGTTGCGGAAAAAGCCGATGCCGCGATTCAGGTTCGAGAAGCCGCCGAC
>JBGPMT010000303.1:0-4166 GCA_041487135.1 Binataceae bacterium (SeqCode)
AAGATGAAGTTGCTCGGCAACAGCCTCTCGGACTGCGGCACCTGGAAGATGGACATCACCTTTTCGAACGTGAGCGCCGCCGCGCTGGGCGCCGACAAGTCCACCGTCAACGTGCAGATGGACTACGGCTCGGAGGTCAGCCTTCCGGGTAGCACCAGCTTCGGCTGCATGGTGACGCCGCTGGATGTCGAGCCCAGCTCGTTTGACTAACAGGCCTGACGGAGTATAATCGTGCCGCCTTGGTGGAGTTTACGAAGGAGGGCGAAATGAAGGAAAGCATGGATAGGGACAGCAAAACAAAAGTGACGGCCAGAAAGTCGTACTCAAAACCGCAACTGGTCAGGTACGGCTCGGTTACTGATCTCACCAAGGGCTCAGGCCTAACAACCGCTGACGGAATAGGTATCAAGCGTACCGGAGGTTGACGAAGAGTAACCTGCCGGTCTCTGGTTCGGGCTGGCGGCAGCACCTTCGAGCAACGGATTTGTAAATACCCGGGCATCGCGAAACGTGATGCCCGGGTATTGTATTTCTATGGCAGGCTCAGGCACGCACGATACCGGTTATGCTGCCGGCCTTCCCACTCCCTCTCCAACCGGTGATGCGGCTCCTGTGTTTCTGTACCGGGTCTACGGAATCCTTCTCGGCTCGGATGTTCCGCTGCCGGAACTGGCGCCCGTGAAGGAGACCGGCTTCGATCGCAAGCCGGATCTTGCCGTCACGCTGAAGGTGAACGGCCGCTCGAAAGCCGGACGGCTCAACTGGTCGATGCTCTACGAGGCCGGGGATGGGACCGTTTGGACGCTCTGGGCCCGCAACGAGCGCGGCTACTTCCTGCGCTTCCCGGAAATCGCGGATTTCCGGGTCTCTACCGCCGGCGACCGGGTCGACTGTATCAGCCGGGCCGCCGCGACCTCCTCCGACACGCTGCGCCATCTGCTGATCGATCAGATTCTGCCGGCGGTCCTGAGCCTTCGCGGTGGCGCGGCGATCCATGCGACCGCGGTCGTCACCCCGCACGGCCTGTGCGCCTTTACCGGACCGAGCGGCGCCGGCAAGTCGACGCTGGCGGCAAGCTTCCTGCTCGCCGGATGTCCGGGCTTCGGCGATGACTGCCTGGCGCTGAAAGAAATCGATAATCGGATCCTCGGCGTACCGGCCTACCCCGGGGTGCGGCTGTGGGACGACTCGCTGAATTCGCTCATCGGCGGCCGGCTCGCAGGGGGCGCCGGCCGTGTGTCACGCGTCGCCCACTACACCAGCAAGCGTCGGGCCTTCGATCGCGAATCCGCCGCCCGCTTTCCCGCCGCGCCGCAGCCGCTGGTCGCGATTTACCGGGTGATGCGCGGTCCGGCCGTGGGCGAGATCGGCAATCCGGGCGCTCCGGAAATCGAGCCGCTCTCGGCGCGCGACGCGCTGATCGAACTCGTCAATGCGTCGTATCGGCTCGACCTCGTCGATCGCGAGAGGCTGACGCGCGAGTTCAGATTCCTCGAACGCGTGGCGCTCAGGGTGCCGATGCGCCGGCTCCGGATACCCGATGATTTCGCGGCCCTGCCCGCGGTTCATGGCGCGGTACTGAGTGATCTCTCGAGCCTCTGAAACCGCCGCGGCCAGCGTTGGCCCCGGCGGCGGCGGGGCATCTAGAATGCCGGACATGAAAGCATTTTCGGCGGAGGCGCGCTTTATCCTCGCCTGCTGCGCCTCTGCGCCGGGTGCGATTCCGGCGGGCTCGAACTCCGCCGTCCCGCCCGATACGGACCTCGATTGGCGCCGCGTAATCGATCTGGCGCTCGCCGAAGGGGTGATGCCGTCGGTCTACCGCTTTCTCGCCGACCACGGGGCCGATCGCGTCCCCGAGCAGGCGATGCGCGAGTTGCGGTTCCATTTTCAGGGCAACTCCCTGCGCAACCGGCTGCTGACGCGCGAACTTACCCGGCTCACCGCTATCCTCGAGAGTCACGGAATTACACCGCTCGCCTTCAAGGGCCCGATCCTCGCCCTGACCGGGTACGGCGGCGTCGCCTTGCGTCAATTTTCCGATCTCGACCTGCTGGTTCGCCGCTCGGAGATGCCGAGCGTGGTCAGGCTGCTTGGCGCGGAAGGCTTCAGCCCTCAGTTGTCCAGTTCCGAAATCGTCACCGACGGCTTCTTTCAAGCTTCCGAGGACGCGTTCATCAAGCCCGGCGCGATGGCGGTTATCGACGTACACTGGAATCTGATGCCGCGCTATTTTCCGTTCGCGCCCGATTCCGAGCTGGTCCGCCGGCGCTCGGTTCGCCTGCGTCTCGAGGATGGCGAGGTTTCGGCGCCGGCGCCCCATGACCAGATGCTCATCACGTGCGTGCATGGCACCAAGCACGGCTGGCCGTCGCTTGGAACGATCGCCGATGTTGCGGCGCTGCTCCGGATCGAAAACGGATATGAGTGGCCCGCCTTGTATGATGAGGCCGCGGAGCTGGGCAGCCTGCCGATGCTGCTGCTCGGCCTGATGCTCGCGCATGAAGCCTTGGCAGCCCCGCTGCCGGAGCCGGCGATCGAGCTGGCGTGGCGCGATCCGATCGTCGCTTCGCTCGTGCCCCGCCTGCTCGAGTCCCTGTTCTCACGCCGCGAGGCTCTGCGCCTCCCGTTCTTTTATGATTGGGTGGTGCCGCTGCGCGCCATCGGGCGGCGCCGGGCTCAACTCACCTACATTCTCGATCGCGCGTTCGCCCCGACTTTCGATGACTGGCGGTTCGCGCGGCTGCCCGAGCCGCTCTTCCCGCTCTACTACGTGGTCCGCCCCCTGCGCCTGCTGATTCAGCAGAGGTCGCGCCTGACTTCCGCGCTGGGCCGTCGTTTGAGTCACGAGGTGCGCCCATGATGCGCGCGACTGGCGCCTATCTGAGAGCGCTGCTCGCGGGCTCCCGCGCGTGGGTCGCGTTTGCGGTCGGGATGATAATTCTGGCCTCGATGACCGAAGGCGCAGGCGTCATGCTGCTGTTGCCCACGCTGCAGGTCGCCGGCTTGGATCTTACCAATCAGGGCGCGGCCGGCCGCTACACCATCGCGATACGGCGAGCGTTTGAATCGATCGGACTCCATCCGACGCTGCTGATGCTGCTCGGGATGTTCGTGGTGCTGGTGGCGGGACGCGCTTTTCTCACGCAGCTTCAGCGGCTGGCCGCCACGACCGTCGAACAGCAGTTCGAAGATCGTCTCCGCCGCCGGCTCTACGGCGCGATCGTAAATGCGAACTGGCTGTTTGTCTGCCGCAGCCGCTCCTCGGATTTCACCCACGCGCTGACCGCGGAAATCCAGCGGGTCGGCTACATGACTTACAATCTCGTGTTTCTTGCCGCCGACCTGATCGTGGGCATGGTCTACCTGGTTATCGCGTTCCTGCTGTCGGCGCCGATGACCGCGGTGGTGCTGGCCAGCGGCGGGGTGCTCGCCCTGCTGATGCGCGGCCGCACCCGCGCCCTCCATGAGAGCGGCGTCGAGGTTTCCCGCCGCATGCAGGAGCTGTTCGCCGCGACCATCGAGCACGTCCAGAATCTCAAGACCGTGAAAACCTACGGCGCGCAGTCGCGCAGCGTCGAGCGGTTCGCGCTACTCAGCGAAAGCGCCGCGGTGGCCGGTATCAACGCCGTTCGCCAACAGAGCCTGGCCGGCGCCTGGTTCGAGCTGGGCTCCACGCTGGTGATCGGCGCGGTGGTTTACCTCTCGATCAGTGTAATCGCGGTGCCGCCCGCCGAACTCCTGATACTGCTGCTCCTGTTCGTAAGAGTGATGCCGAAGTTCATGTCGGTCTATGGCGAGGTCCGGCTGTTCGTCGGCTCGCTGCCGGCCTTCACCAACGTGATGGGGATGGAGGCGCGATGCGCGGCGGCCGGCGAGCCGCCCTCGGCGGCGACGCCCCGGTTTCAGCTCCGCCGCGCGATCGAACTGAGAGGCGTTTCCTTCAGTTACCGTCCCGACGCGGCGGCGGCGTTAACCGGGGTTGATCTGCTCGTACCTGCCGGCCGCGTGACGGCCCTGGTCGGCCCATCGGGAGCGGGCAAGTCGACGATCGCGGACCTGGTGATGGGCCTGCTGGTGCCCGACGCGGGATCGATCGCTGTCGATGACCTGCTGCTGGGCCCGGAGCAGGCGCGAACCTGGCGCGATCAGATCGGCTACGTCGG
>JBGPMT010000304.1:0-4162 GCA_041487135.1 Binataceae bacterium (SeqCode)
CGACCCCGGGCGAGACCGCGACCTTGGCCTCGGCGAGCAGAAACTTGGCGAACTCGAGCGAGCCCATCGCGCGAAACGGCTCGGGAATCGGCGCCCATACGAACATCGTGGCGCGCGGCTTCTCCACCGGCCATCCGGCGCGGTTGAGCCCCTCGACCAGCACATCGCGCCGCCGCCGGTACAGCTCGACGATCTCGGCGACACAATCCTGCGGTCCGTTGAGCGCTGCGATGGCCGCGACCTGCACCGGCGCGAACATCCCGTAATCAAAGTACGACTTGAGCCGCGCCAGCGCCGCGATCATCTCGGCATTGCCGACCGCGAATCCGACCCGCCATCCCGGCATGTTGTAGCTCTTCGAGAGCGTGAAGAACTCGACTCCGATCTCCCGGGCTCCCGGCACCGCCATCAGCGAGGGCGCACGGTAGCCGTCGAAGCAGAGGTCGGCGTAAGCGAAATCATGCGCGACCATGATCTCGTGCTCGCGTGCGAACTCGACCACTCGCTCCATAAAGGCCGGCGTGACGGTCGCGGTGGTCGGATTGTGCGGGAAGTTCATGATCAGGAATTTCGGCCGCGGCCAGCATCGCGCGACCACTTCGGTCAGATGGTCGAAGAATTCCTCGCCATGGAGCAGCGGGATGCCATGCACCTGCGCACCCGCGATCACGCATCCGTACTTATGAATCGGGTAGGTCGGCGTCGGCGCCAGCACCACGTCGCCCTGGTCGAGGATCGCCAGCGCCAGGTGCCCGATCCCCTCCTTCGAGCCGATCGTCACGATCGCCTCGGAGTCCGGGTCGAGTTCCACGCCGTAGCCGCGGGCATACCAATCGGTGATCGCGCGGCGCAGCTTGTAGACGCCGCGAGAAACCGAGTAGCGATGGTTGGACGGCTTGGTGGCGGCTTCGACCAGCTTGCTCACGATATGCGGCGGCGTGGCGCCGTCGGGATTACCCATCCCGAAGTCGATCACATCCTCACCGGCGCGGCGCGCCTTGAGACACAAGTCGCCGATCGCGTTGAATACGTAGGGTGGCAGCCGCTTGATTCTTGGAAAGTCCATCCCCTCTTGTTCCGTTCTTGTTCCGTCTTGCGCCACTAATGGCAGGTACCTTTAATTTTTAGCCCACCGGGCCGCGCTTAGCCAGTGGGCGGCGGAAACCCCGGTCTTCCGGCGTCGCTACTTTCCGGTTGGCGATGCGACCGGGACGGCGCCCGATTCCGGCCTGAGCGCCCAGAAACAGGGCGCGGCGAGCAGTGCGATGAAGGCGAGAATCAGCCAGGTCGCCGGGATTCCCAGCCGGTCGGCGGCGAAACCGCCGATCACCAGGCCGCCGGCGCCGCCCAGGGTCGCGAAGGTGTTGGCGAATGAGAGCAGCGTGGCCCGCTCGCCGGCCTCGATCTGCTCGTTCAGCCAACTGCTCACCAGCGGCTGCATCGCACCGGTAAAGACTCGCATCCCGAACAGCAGCGCGACCACGATATTCGGCCGCCGCGCGCACAGCCCCGCGCCGGCCAGCATCGCGGCCGAGCCCGCGACCAGCATCGACAGCCTGCGCCCGCGCAGCGACTCGTCGGGCCGGACGCGCGCCACGACCTCGGCGCCTAGCAACTGCCCGATCGTCAGCACGCAGAAGACCCAGCCAACGATCCAGATGCCAACGTGATAGTCGTCCGCGATGAGCTGCGGCCATTGCATCCAATATGAAGACCACGCCGCGAACGAGACCGCGTTGGCGAGACTCAGGAAGAGCACCGTGCGGCGTCCGAACCCCTGGCGCATCCCGGCCGCGACGCGGCGGGCGACCTGAAGCGGCACCTGCGCGAAGCTCAGTGCCGAGCGGCGCGCGCCCTGCTCTTCCATCAGCATCACCGCCGCCGCCGCGCTTACCATGTAACCAGCCGCGCCAATCAGCCAGGGCCAGGCGATATCGATATCGGCGATATAGGCGCCGATCAGCGCGGAGGCCATCCAGCCGACGTTGGTCAGCTGCTGGATTCGCGAGAAGAGCCGATCCTTGAGGCCCGTATAGCCGGCCGCATCGAGCGCGTCGACTCCCCAGGCGTCGATTGCGCCGCTGCAGAAGGTGGTGCCGACGCCGTCGATGATTTCGGCCAGCATGAAGAGCGCGTAGCGATGGACGAAGAAGTAGATGACGAAGCCGATCACGCGCAGCGCGCAGCCCAGCACGAACGAGTTGCGCCGCCCTATCGCGTCGGCGAAGGCGCCGGTCGGAAGGTCGGTCAGGAAGATGACGACGAAGTAGACCGCCATCACCGAGTTTATCTGCAGTTGGTCGAGGCCGCGCGAACGCAGGAAGAGCGGATAGACTGCGAACAGGAATCCGCCGGCGAATGCATAGATCAGCGAAACGGCATAGTAGCGCCGGGTGACGCGGCGGATCGCGCCGGCGCGTGCGGACTCCGGAGATGAGGACATCGTTTCCTGATGTAGCATCGCGATGTTGCGGGCGCATCAACGAGCGCGCGGGGGATAAACGATCGGGATCGGGCGCGTGCGGGCTGGACGGTTGATTCACTCTCGATTAAGTTCCGTGACCGTGACCGACGAACTCGAGCGGGTGGCCATGCGCGCGGCGCGCGCGGCCGGACGGATTCATCTGAAGCGCGTGCAGCGTATCAGCATCTCGCGCAAGGCGGCGAATCCGATCGATCTGGTGACCGAAGCCGATCATGAAGCCGAAGCGGCGGTGCTCGGGATCCTGCAGCGCGCCTTTCCGGCCCATGCGATGCTGGCCGAGGAGAGCGGCGCCACCTTCCATGCCAGCGAACATCGCTGGATTATCGATCCGCTCGACGGCACCACCAATTTCGCCCACGGCTATCCGCAGTTCTGCGTGTCGATCGCCTACGAGCGCCGCGGGCGCGTGCAACTCGCGGTCATCCTCGACGCGCTCAAGAAGGAATGCTTTATCGCGCGGCGCGGCAAAGGCGCGCGGCTCAACGGCCGTCCCATCCAGGTGAGCGGCACCAGCACGCTCGGCGCGGCCCTGCTCTCGACCGGCTTCCCGTACGATCGGCGCGCGCGCCGGCGCTTCTATCTCTCCTTCTGGGAGGCGTTCATGATGCGCGTGCAGGGGGTGCGGCGTACCGGGTCGGCCGCGCTCGATCTGGCCTACGTCGCCTGCGGGAGAACCGACGGCTTCTGGGAGTTCGGACTCAAGCCCTGGGATGTCGCCGCCGGCGCGCTGATCGTCGAGGAGGCGGGTGGCCGCGTCACCAACATGGATGACACGCCGGTCGACTTGAGCCGGGGGCAGATCGTGGCGAGCAACCGCTCGATCCATCGGGCGATGCTCGAAACGATCGCCGAAAACTGGCCCGAGGCGGAACGGCGTCAGCGCGAGATCGAGCTTGCGGCGCGTTCGGCGTGACCTCGCCGCTCGAGCCACAGTCGCGGCCCGCCACTTGTTCCTCGCGCCGGTCTTCATATATTCGTTGAGACTGCTCGCGCGCTCGCCCCGGTAGTGAAAAGGACATCACGGAGGTCTCCGGAACCTCAAGTCCGGGTTCGATTCCCGGCCGGGGCAACTCTCAGGCGCCAAAAACTCCCTCTCCTGCCGATGCTTTTTTTAACCCCCTGCGAAAGTTGCGATGCTCGTCGGCAATAGGTTGGCTGTTGAAGCCGACCCGCCGACGCGCAGGACCTTCATCACCGCCAGGTTGAAAGCTTCCAGGCCGAGCCGCTGATTGGCCGGCCGTCGCGATTGATGAACACCAGCGCGAGGCCAACTCGGATTGGTCAACCGGATTCTATCCGGGTGCGCGACGCGTCATGAACCCTAGCCCGACCCATAACGCCAGTCCCAACACGATCATCCAGAGCAGCAGCCGAATAATGCGATTAACCGGACTTCGGTGTCCGCCGGGTTTCGCACGAGTCTCCGCGTATCGCAGCGACTGCGCGGAGGCGGTGGCGCCGGGTCCGCCGCCGGACGAGGACAGCGCCGCGAGGACGAGGCTTCCTTCCGCTGGTACCGAGGCAACATGTACGCGGCATGTGATGGCGGCCTCCTGACCGACAGCCAGGTCTCCGACTTCCCACGACACAACGCCGCCGCCGAAGCGGTCGCTCTTGCTTAAGCGGCTTGGCTGGGGCTGCGCCTGCACCAGGCTAAGGCCCAGCCAAAGGCTCAAC
>JBGPMT010000305.1:0-4157 GCA_041487135.1 Binataceae bacterium (SeqCode)
ATTCAGCACGTCGCTGATTATCGCGGCGGCGTCGGCGCCCGCCTCGATAACCTCACGGGCCGTCGCCTCGGTGATGCCGCCGATCGCCACGATCGGAATCCGCACCGCCGCTCGAACCTGGCGGAGCGCCGTGAGGCCCTGGCCAATCTGCGTTCGCCTGGTCCCGCCCGGGAAAATCGGGCCGAAACCGATATAATCGGCGCCGCCTGCCTCCGCCTCCCGGGCCTGAGCGAGGCTGTGAGTCGAAATCCCGATTAGCCGGTCCGGGCCCATCAGCCGGCGACTGGCCTCGAGCGGCAGGTCTTCTTGCCCCAGATGCACTCCGTCGGCGCCCGAGAGAATCGCGAGGTCGGCGCGGTCGTTGACGATAAGGGCCGCACCAGAGTGATGGCAGAGTTCGGCGACCGAGCGCGCCGTGGCGGCGAACTCGCGGGTCGGAACGTTCTTGAGACGGAGCTGAAGGATTCGCACCCCGGAATCGAGCAGGAGACGTGCGGTCTCAACCGGGGCAAGCCGGGCGGTAGAATCGACAATCGCATAGAAGCGTGACGAAAATAGGGCTGTTGAACACACTATAGTTAACTCTCGATACTTACGCCTATTAAAGTGTCTTTGGCTATGAGGGCATAAGGATCTGCCTTAAAGCGAGCAGGGTTATAAATTTTATAAATGATAGTTGATACCGATATAAGTTTTTTTAATCAGATCTCAACAGGGACTGTGTTGTGCGTGGTCGCGTCAGGCGGCTAAGGTTGCCGGGAACTATGAGGGGTCTCGCCACATATTTCAGCCTCGGGTTGCTCGGCATAGCGGTGCTCTCGCCGGTCTGCAGCCGGGCCCAGGATATCATCCCGGGGATCCGCGTCGTCGGTCGAGTGGCGGTCAGCGCGCATGTTACGGATCAGGCGGCGGCCCGGCACGATCCGGTGCCGAACGTCATGCCCTCCTGGGCGGACTCGGCGGCCACGATGCTCGAGGATCCCGGCCTTAACCGCCTCAAACCGGCCTTCTCCGACCAGCCCCGCGCGATGCCCTTCGTGCGCAGCGACCCGCGGCGCGTCGCGCCATTCCCGATCGTCCTGAATCATACCGTCCGTCGCTATGTCGATGACATACTCGCGCATCGCAGCGGCTTGGTCGCCTCCTTCGAGCGCAGCCGGCCGTACTTTACCGAGATGGTGCGGGTGCTCGAGCAGGGTGGCCTGCCGCGCGACTTGGTTTACCTCAGTTTTGCCGAAAGCGGCTTCGCCAGCGAGGGCGCCGGACCATGGCAGCTCACCAAGTCGACCGCCCGCCGCTTCGGCCTGGTGGTCAACAAGTATGTCGACGAGCGGCGCGATCCCATCAAGTCGACCCGCGCGGCCGCCGAGTATCTGGCGACGCTCCACGATGAAACCAATGATTGGCACGTCGCCCTGGTCGGATGGAACAAGGGCGAGGCGGTGCTGGATCGCTTCTGGTCGCTGCGCGGCGTCGAGTACGACCGTCTGATGGTCCATCTGCCGCGCACCACCAGCGCCCTGATGAACCGGTTCATGGCGGTTGCCGTGATCGCCCATCATGCCCGCGAATACGGCCTGCAGGCGGTGACCTTCACCGCGCCGCCGACCTACCGCACGGTCAAGGTGCAGCAGGGGACTCTGCTCAGCACGCTTGCGGACCGCTACGGGACCACCGTCGCGAAGCTCCGCTCGCTGAACCCCGCGCTGCTGAGCGACCGGACCCCTCAGCGGGTTGCCTCTTTCGACGTTCGCGTCCCCAATACTCCCCAGACTGAGCTCTGATTTTCGCCCGCCCGCCCGGTCACCGGTCGCCGGCGATTCTCATCGCGCGCCGGCCCGGCTATGCTTGAGGCACCGATGATTAGCGTCGACGAGGCACTGGCACTGGTCCTGGATAGCGTCGCGCCGCTCGGCCTTGAGCGGGTATCGATCCTGAAGGCGCGCAGCCGGGTGCTGGGCGAGGAGCTTCGTTCGCCCCGCGATATCCCGGGCTTCGACAACTCCGCGATGGACGGCTACGCCGTGCGCGGCGCCGAGGTCGCCTTGGCGGCCGAGAGCCGGCCCGTCAGGCTCGCCGTCACCGAAACTATCGCGGCCGGCATGATGCCCTCCAAAGCCGTCGGTCCCGGACAGGCCGCCCGAATCATGACCGGTGCGCCGATTCCGGAGGGCGCCGACGCGATCGTGCCGGTCGAGCGCACCCGCGGCGACGGCCCCTCGGTCGAAATCCTGGCCGCCGCCGAACCCGCGGCCTTCGTCAGGCCGCGCGGCGAGGATTTGCGCCGCGGCGACCTCGTGATGAGCCCCGGGCACACCCTGACCGCCGCCGACCTGGGCACGCTCGCCTCGCTCAACCGTGCGATGGTCTACGTCTATCGGCGGCCGCGCGTCGCGATCATCGCGACCGGCGACGAGCTGGTCGATGTCGACCAGGTGCCAACCGGCTCGCAGGTAATCAACTCGAGCGCTTACGGCCTGTTCGGCGCTATCGAGGCGGCGGGCGGCGAACCGCTCATGCTCGGAATCGCGCCCGACCAGCCCGACCAGATTCGCGCGCGCCTCAAGCAGGCGGCCGGCTTCGACATGGCGCTCTCGACCGGCGGGGTTTCGGCCGGCGAGTTCGATTACGTCAAGCGGGCGCTCGACGAGCTCGGGATGCGCGAGCTGTTCCATGGGGTCGCGCAGCGGCCCGGGCGTCCGCTCAAGTACGGCCTGGTCGACGGGCGGCCGTTCTTCGGCCTGCCGGGCAATCCGGTCTCAACCATGGTCTGTTTCTATCTCTACGCGCGCGCCGCGATTCGCAAGATGGTCGGTTCGAGTGCGTTCGGCTTGCCGCGCATCCTCGTCCGATGCGCGGTCGATATCCCCAAGGCCAGAAATCTGACCGAATTCGTCCGCGTAAGATTGGAGCGCGAGGGCGACGCCTGGATGGCGCGGCCGACCGGTAATCAGAGTTCGGGCGCGCTCAGTTCGCTCTCGAAGGCCGACGCGCTATTGATCGGACCGGCGCTGGAAAATCCGCTCAAGGCGGGAAGCGAGTTGACGGCGCTGCTGCTCGACTACGGCGCGGTGGCCGACACCGGCGCGTTTTTGGAGGCGCGCCATCGGCACCATATCGATTGAACCCCGACGGCCAGGATCGCGCCCACCACCATCCCGCCCAAAATCACGGCCGAAACGTTGATTTGCAGCCCGACAAACGGCAGCAGCTTGATCTGGATCGGCTCGAGCTGCGCGTTGAAGTAGATTACGTACGCGATCCACGCCACCATGATCGCGCTGATGATGAACCTGGGATTTTTCAGAAAAGCCGGCATGGACGCCTCCTCACCCGCTCCGCGGCGTGGCAAAAGCTTGGACAGTTGCGGCCGGCTTGTCAACGCGGCAGGGCTGAGGCAGGGCTGAGCCCTGCACCCATCGACTACAATGAGAATCCTCTTTCGCTTTCCCGAGCGAGCCAAGCGCATGCCGATCTGTCGTTCCCGAATGCCCGCTTTTGTCATCCCGAGCGGAGCCGAAGCGACCGAAGGGAGCGAGGCGCAGCGAGGGATCAACGCGGAGCGATTTTCCGAAAAGGGCGCACCGCAGCTCCGTCCCGCTGGGAAGGCTGAGACGCTTCTAACGCAATGAAATTCAGGGTCGGAAACGGCTTCGATTTCCATCCGCTGCGCCCGGGCCGCAAGCTGATACTGGGCGGAGTCGAAATTCCCCATGAGACGGGACTCGACGGCCATTCGGACGCCGACGTGCTCGCCCATGCGCTCGCCAACGCGATCCTGGGCGCGCTCGGACTGGGCGATATTGGCAGTCATTTTCCTGATAGCGACCCGCGCCATGCCGGCGCCGACAGTATTGGGCTGCTCACGCAGGTCTGGGCGATGGCGGCGAGCCGCGGATGGCGGCTCGAAAACGCCGACCTGACGGTCTTTGCCGAGCGTCCGAAGCTCAAGCCCTACATCGCTGCGATGCGCCAGCGGATAGCCGCCGCCCTTGGCGCCGCGCCGGAGCAGGTCAACGTGAAGGCATCGAGTCCGGAAGGATTGGGCGCGCTCGGCCGGGGCGAGGGGATGGCCGCGGCCTCGATCGTGCTGCTGGCGGGGGACTGACGCGAATGGCGCGGGCGGCTCCGTTCCCGGATCGTGCCGCGAACGTGAC
>JBGPMT010000306.1:0-4142 GCA_041487135.1 Binataceae bacterium (SeqCode)
AGCCGGGCTGATCGAACATCAACTCGGCGTTGCGCACGGCGAAGCGCAGGCCGGCGGGCGACGATCCGGCATTCATGATGATCGGGCGATTGCCGCCCCACGGTGCCGGCCCGCCCAATACGCCACGGAGATCGTAGAACTCGCCGTGATAGTCGAACGGCCCCTCGCCAGCCCAGATGCGGGTGATGATCTCGAGCCATTCCTGGCCACGGGCGTAGCGCCGATCATGAGGATCCTGGGTGTGACCGAACATCCCGAACTCGTCCGGATTCCAGCCGCAGACCACGTTGAGGCCGAAGCGGCCTTGGCCGATATGGTCGGCGGTCATGCATTGCTTGGCCGCGAGCACCGGATGAATCAGCGGCACGTGAACGGTTCCGAAGGCGGTGATCCGGCCGGTATGGGCGAGCAGGCCGGCGGCCCAGGTTATCGTCTCGAACGACTCTTGCTCATAATTTGTCTCGCCCCCGTAGCCTTTCCATCGGCCTACCGGGACGAGACATTCGATTCCGGCCTCATCGGCGATCCGCGCCGCGGTGAGATTATGTTCCCAGCTCGCGTCCCATCGCTCGGGCACCCGCGTCGCCGTCAGGCCGTGGGAAAGATTCATCCCGAACAGGCCGAGCTTAAGCCGGTTGCGGTTGTACATCGTCGGATTGCGCTGGGCGGCGTCGGCCATCGTGATCGTGCAGCCTGGTCGGGTCATCGCGAATACTTGAAGTCCGTTATGTGAGCGAGCGCGATTCAGGCTGCCCTTGACGTTTCGTTGCAAGCCAACCTAGCATCGCATGGCCGATCTCAAGTTTCAAAGCGGAGCGCAAAGCGATGAAGGACAACTTCGTTGACGCGGGCGGAATCAAAACCCATTACCTCGAAGAAGGTCAGGGAACAACCGTAATTCTGGTCCACGGCGGCGGTGCCGGCGCCGACGCGTGGGGCAACTGGCGCGGCTGTATCCCGCTGCTGGCGGAGCATCTCCACGTAATCGCGGTCGACATGCTGGGCTTCGGCAAGACCGACAAGCCGGACCCGGCGAAGTTCGTCTACAGCCAGGATGCGCGCACGCGCCATATCGCCTCATTCATCGAGGCGCTGAAGCTGGGCAAGGTGAACCTGATCGGCAACTCGATGGGCGGGATGACCTCGCTTTGCGTCACGATGACCCGGCCGGAACTGGTCGACAAGCTGGTACTGATGGGCGCGGCGGGCATCAAGGCGCCGCTCAACGAGTCGCTGCGCGTTATCATGGGCTACTCGGCGAATCGCGAGAACATGGAGAAGCTCATCAAGGCGCTGACCAACGACGACTTCAAGGTCGATCCCGAGCTTATCGACTACCGCCTGAAGCTCACGATGGATCCGGCGACCTCGGCGGCCTACGGCGGGATCATGAAGTGGATCAGCGAGCAGGGCGGGCTCTTCATTCCCAACGAGCAGGACATCGCCAAGGTCAAGCACAAGACCCTGATCGTGGGCGGCAAGAACGACAAGGTGGTGCCGCCGGAAAGTAATTGGCGGTTCTCGCAGTTGCTGGAAAACTCCTGGCTCCATCTGATCCCGCGCTGCGGCCATTGGGCGATGATCGAGCGGCCGGCCGAGTTTTCCGCCGTCACCAGCTGGTTCCTGCGCAACTGCTAGCCGCTTCTCGCACGCGCATCGGCGCGGCCGGCCCGGCCTGACGCACGGGCGGCCGCGCACCTGTTCCGGACGAATCACTAGTCCGCGACACGGAGGAAATGCCAGTGAGTATCATGCCGCCATCGGTTGAATCGCGGGTGAAGCGCTATGCCGACCAGCGCTGGCTGCTGGACTGCATCGTGCGGACGGTCGGAATCGAGTGGGATCAGAACCGGATTGGATATACCAGCGCGCCGGCCGGCCCCGAGGCTACCGCCGATTTCATGGCCGTGCGCAGCCGCGTGCAGAAGTTTTCCGACATCCCGCGCGAATTCGTGCGCGCGGCGCGCCGGCGGGAAGCGGCCGGCTGCAGGTACGAGGAGGAAGGGCGGACCGTTTCAGCCCGCGAATGCTATTTCATCGCTTCGCTGCTATACGGCAGCGCGATGTGGGCGGTTTTCGCCAATACTCCCGAGGTGATTGAGTATAACGACAAAAAGAACGAGTGCTACCAGAAATACATTCAATATGCGCCGTATCATATTGAGCGCGTGGAGATTCCGTTCGCCGGCAAGTCGCTCCCGGCCTATTTCCATCGCCCGCGCGGCGCCGGCGCGAGCCCGATGCCGTGCGTGCTCGCGATCGACGGGATGGATGGCTTCAAGGAGATGATGGTCTCGATGTACGGCGACAAGCTACTGGAGCGCGATATTGCGATACTCGCGATCGACGGGCCGGGGCAGGGTGAATGCTGCGTGCGCGAGATTCACTGCGGCGAGACCAACTTCATCGAGGCCGGACTTGCGGCGCTCAAGTGGATTCGCGGGCGCGCGGAGATCGACCCCGGACGCGTGGCGATGCAGGCCGTCAGCATGGGCTCGTTCTGGGCGACGCAGGTGGCGACCGCCGACGATCGCCTGCGCGGCTGCAGCGTCGCCTACGTCTGTCACGAACCGGGAATGAATACCATCTTCAATCTGGCCTCGCCGACCTTCAAGCTGCGTTACATGTACATGGCCGGTTACGATAATGAAGAGCAGTTCGATCGTTTCGCGGCCGAGCTCAGTCTGATGGAGATTGCGGACCGGGTAAAATGTCCCTATCTCGCGATCGCCGGCGAGGACGACGAGTTGAGTCCGATTGAGTATACCTATGAGATGATGGATCGGATGCGCTGTCCAAAGGAGTTGCTACTCTACCAGGGCGAACGGCACTCGCTGCACGCCACCACCGCGACCGCTTTGGGACCGAGCCCCCATACCTACAGCGCGGACTGGCTGGCTGATCGGCTGGCTGGAAAGCCGATGGAAACCCGCGAGCTGTTCGTCGACCTCGCCGGGCAGGTCCATGAAAGTAAATGGGGACAGCGGCGGACGAATTTGCAGAAATGATGCTGGCAGGCGGGAGAGTTTTATGGATTCGGCTGCGGACATACCGGTAATCGACTGCGACGGACACGTGGTGGAGACGCTTCCCGAACTGGCTGAGTTCATGGATCCTACGATCCGCTATATCGCCGCCACGGATCGGCCGTTTCCCAGCGCCGTCAGCGTGTTTCCCTCGCTCGATGGTATTCATTACCAGGTCGACGACACGCCGCGCACCGCGCTGTTCGAGAATCCGAAACGCAAGCGCGTGACGGCGAGCGAACATCGGGCGGGCTCGGCGGCCGACTGGATCGCGCTGCTCGGCCAGACCCCGATCGAGCATACGGTGCTGTTCACCAGCGACGGGCTTTCGATGGGATGGCTCCGGCAGCGCGAGTACACGATCAGAATCTGCCGCGCCTACAACGATTACATGGCGGCCCGTTTTGCGATCGACCGCCGGCTCCATCCGATGGCGATAATCCCGATGCAGTTCCCGGAGGAGGCGGTCAAGGAACTGCGCCGCGCGGTCAAGGACCTCGGGCTGCTGGGCGCGATGATTCCGTCGACCGGGATGCCGCTGCATCTGGGCCACGAGTTTTTCTGGCCCGTCTACAAGGAAGCCTCGGACCTGGAATGCGCGCTGGCGGTGCACGGCGGCTGCAACGGCGGCATCGGGCTCGATTCGTTCGACCGTCTGCTGCACTCGCATATTCTGCATCACCCGGTGCCGCTGATGATCGCCTTCGTCGCGACCGTCTGCGGCGGCCTGTTCGAACGCTTTCCGGGCCTCAGGATCGCGTTTCTCGAGGGCGGCGTCGGCTGGGTCGCGATGCTTCACGATCGGATCGAGCGCGAGCGCGAACTGGGCGCTGGGGAGAATCTCGAGCTCCCGCATATCACAAAATACCTCGAGAGCAATCGCGTGCTGGTGGGATGCGAGGGTAATGACCTGATCCTGCCGTACCTGGTCAAGGCGCTGGGCCCGCGCGGGTTCGGCTACTCCTCCGACTATCCGCACGAGGCCGATCTGCTCGACATCAAGCGCGAAATCGACGAGACCCTCGGGAACCGGCACCTCCCGCACGACGACCAGGCCGCCATCCGGGGCGGCACCGCCCGCGAGTTCTATCGCCTCGGCGCGTGACGCAACGCGCC
>JBGPMT010000307.1:0-4126 GCA_041487135.1 Binataceae bacterium (SeqCode)
GCGATTCGCTCGCTCGACGCCCCGGCGGAAGTATCCGACGGCAAGAGCGTGAAGTAAGCAGGGCCGCGCCCTGCATTCCGTGATGCGTGAAGGTTATCTCGTCTTCGACGGGAGAACCCGCTTCATCTACTGCCGCGTTTCACACGAATCGCTCCGCGTCGTTGCCCCGCGGCGCTTTGCTCCGGGTCGGATAAGCAGCGCTGGAGCGCATCACGAATGATCCGGGAT
The DNA here is from genome assembly GCA_041487135.1 of Binataceae bacterium (SeqCode). Taxonomy (GTDB): domain Bacteria; phylum Desulfobacterota; class Binatia; order Binatales; family Binataceae; genus JAJPIG01. The sequence goes on from JBGPMT010000307.1 coordinate 229, forward strand.
TCTTCGCTTCGGCAGCCTCTGCTCAGAATGACAACTTGGCCTTGTCATCCTGAGCCCAGCGAAGGATCCCGGTCATTCTTTTCGTCCGCTCATCCAGCAACGTGACGGCCGTTGCGAACTCTACCTCTTGATCCCCTCCCCTTGTCCAAGGGGAGGGTTAGGGAGAGGTCCGGCGCACGTCCGTGAAGCGCTTCTGGCACAAACGGAATTCAGACCGACCTCTCCCGCCACTCGCGGTGCTCGCGGCGACCTCTCCTTGGACAAGGAGAGGTGACAACTCGACGCGTCGAGCTATGCAATCTTCTCCTGAAGGGAGGGAACGGCCGTGGAGCAGGTGTTCGCCCTGCCGCGATGGGGCAACCTTACGCCTGCTCGACGTCCGAGGGCGGCGGCGGGGGCTGGCGGAACTGGCTCTTGTCGTTGCCCAGCGCGATCCAGGCCTCGACCTCGCGCCGCTCGCGATCGAGAAAGCGCCCGATCGCCTGGCGCAGCCCCGCATGCGCGATGAAGTGCGCGCTGCGTGTCAGCGCCGGGTTGAAGCCGCGCAGCCACTTGTATTCGCCCCCCGCGCCCGGCTCGAAGCGCTGGAGGCCGTGTGCGATACAGTGCTCGATCGAAGCGTAGTAGCAGACGTTGAAATGCAGGAAGCGCAGATCCTGGAAGCATCCCCAGTAGCGCCCGTACATCACGCCCGCCTTCTGCAGATTGAACGTCCCGGCGGCGAGCTTGCCGCCCTGCCAGGCGCCGATAAACGTCATGTAACGCTTTAAGTGTTCGCCCACCAGGTCGAAGAACTTCGGCGTCAGGTACTGGCGGCCCCAGTAGAGCTTGTCGATCGTCGAGCGATAGAGCTCGAACATCGGCCGGAACATCGCGGCCGGAATTTCATCGCCATGCTGGACGCGGATCTCGACCCCCTGCTCGGAGAGCGCGGCGCGCTCGTGGCGAATCGCGGCCCGGCGCTTATGCTTGAGCTCGCGCAGGTAGTCGTCGAAGCTCGTGAAGCCGTGATTGCGCCAATGGTATTGATAGCCGAGGCGTTCTAAGTAGCCGAGCTCGGCCAGCGCTTCGGCCTCGTCCTCTTCACAGAAATTCACATGCGCCGACGAGAACTGGTTCTCGCTGCACAGCGTCATCAAAGTGCGGCCCATCAGCGCGACCAGCAGGGGCCGGTTGGCGTCGGGGGCGGTTAGAAAACGGCGGCCGGTGTGCGGCGTGAACGGGATCCCGGCCAGCAGCTTGGGGTAGTAGCTGATGCCGGCGCGCTCGGCGCCGTCGGCCCATCCGTGATCGAACACAAACTCGCCCATACTGTGGCTCTTGAGATAGGCGGGGCAGGCGGCGACCAGGCGGCGGTTGTCGCGGATCGCGATATGGCACGGACTCCATCCGGTCTTGCGCACCGCGCTGCCCGATTCTTCCATCGCGAACAGCCAGTCCCAATCGACGAACGGCGAGTCGTCGTCGCGCAGCAGCGCGTTCCATTCCTCGCGTCCGATCGCGCGAATCGTCTCGACGATCGCGATCTCCGGGTCTTTCGATGAGCGAGTCACAATCTCCGAGCTTAACCGCCGCTGCGCGCCCCGCAAAGAGGTCCGGCGGAAAGCCGTTCCAAGACTCGTCGCGATACCGCCCGATTTGCTATCCTGATAAGCGGCGCCCGGGGCCGAACTGGGCCGTACTGGCGAATATGAAGACGGACAAGTTGCGCAAGCATCCCAGCGCCGCGACTGGCAACGGCAGCGGCGAGAACGGGACCGGGCAGGGCGGTATCGTCACCGAGCGCCGCACCAGGGAGCAGACCAAGACCAAGCGGCCGCCACTTTACAAGGTGATACTGCTGAACGACGATTACACGCCGATGGAATTCGTGGTCGACGTGCTCAAGATGGTCTTCCACAAGCCGCATGCCGAGGCGACCCGGATCATGCTTCATGTCCATCAGAACGGCATGGGCGTGGCAGGAGTCTACCCCTACGAGGTCGCCGAAACCCGCGTGCGCACGGTCGAGGAGCTCGCCCGGCAAAACGAATATCCGCTCAAATGCGTAATGGAACAGGCTTGATTCGACCGGCCCGGCGCGGTGGTTATAATTAAGGCATGGCTTCTCCCGGAATGATGATAAGCCGCGAGTTGCAAGTCACCCTGCAGCTCGCGATGACCGAGGCGGCCAACCGGCGTCACGAGTACGTCTGCCTGGAGCATCTGCTGTTCGCGATGCTGCACGACGTGACGACCAGCAATATCCTGCGCAATTGCGGGACCGACCTCGAGAGCCTCAAGCGCAAGCTGGTTCAGTATCTCGACCACGAGATCGAACGGCTGCCCAAGGAGGAACGGGTCGCGCCGCGCTACGCGCTGGGCGTGCAGCGCGCGCTGCAGCGGGCCGCGCTCCACGTTCAATCGGCGGGCCATCAGGAGATCACCGGCGGCAACGTGCTGGTCGCGATGTTCCACGAGAACGAATCGCATGCCGTCTACCTGCTGAACGAGGCAGGCGTCACCCGCTTCGACGCGATCAACTTTATTTCGCACGGGGTCTCGAAGATCGGCGCCGACGACGACAGCCACGAGGCCGCGGGCGCCGAGGGCGACGAGCATGAGGGCGAGGCCGAACACGAGGAAGAGGAGGGCGAGCGCAAGGTCTCGCCGGCCAAGGCGCTGCGCACCTATGCGATCAACCTGACCGAGCGGGCGGCGAAGAATCAGATCGATCCGCTGATCGGACGCAAGCGCGAAATCGAGCGCGCGATCCACGTGCTCCTGCGCCGCCGCAAGAACAACCCGATATTCGTCGGCGAGGCGGGCGTCGGCAAGACGGCGCTGGCCGAGGGGCTGGCCCTGGCGGTGCATAACGGCGCGGTTCCGGAAGCGCTCAAGGACGTGCAGATTTTCGCGCTCGACATGGGCGCGCTGCTGGCCGGCACCCGCTTTCGCGGCGATTTCGAGCAGCGCCTGAAGGCGGTGATCAAGGCGGCGACCGCGGATCGCCGCTGTATCCTGTTTATCGACGAGATCCACACCATCGTCGGCGCCGGCTCGGCCTCGGGCTCCACGATGGACGCCTCGAACCTGCTGAAACCGGCGCTCGCCTCGGGCGAGCTGCGCTGTATCGGGTCGACCACCTACCAGGAGTACAAACGCTCGTTCGATCGCGACAAGGCGCTGGCGCGTCGCTTCCAGCGTATCGACGTCGCCGAGCCGACCCAGGAAGAGGCGGTGCAGATCTTAAACGGCCTCAAGAGCTACTACGAGAAGCATCATAAGGTCCGCTACACCTCCGCGGCGCTGCGCGCGGCGGTCGAGCTCTCGGCGCGCTATATCAACGATCGCTATCTGCCCGACAAGGCGATCGACGTGATCGATGAGGCCGGCGTCGCGGCCCATCTGCGGGCCAAGAAAGGCGAGACCATGACGGTCGGACTGCGCGATTCTGAGCGCACCGTGGCGCGGATGGCGAAGATTCCGGAGCGCACGGTGTCGGCCTCGGATCGCACGCGGCTGCAGAACCTCGCGGAAGAGCTGCAGGCGGTGGTCTACGGGCAGGACAGCGCGATCGAGGCGGTGGCGCGCGCCATCAAGCTCGCGCGCTCGGGCCTGTCGCATCCGGATCGTCCGGTCGGCGCGTTTCTGTTCGCCGGCCCGACCGGGGTCGGCAAGACCGAGGTGGCCAAGCAGCTCGCGCGCGTGATGGGCGTGGAGTTCGTGCGCTTCGACATGAGCGAGTACATGGAGCGCCATACGATCTCGCGTCTGATCGGCGCGCCGCCGGGCTACGTCGGCTTCGACCAGGGCGGCTTGCTCACGGACGCCATCCGCCGGACGCCCCACGCGGTGCTCGTGCTCGACGAGATCGAGAAGGCGCACCCGGACGTCTTCAACGTCCTGCTGCAGGTGA
>JBGPMT010000308.1:0-4109 GCA_041487135.1 Binataceae bacterium (SeqCode)
ACGATGCATCGAGGAATCCGCGCGAACCGTGGGCGCCGTCCGGCGAATCGACGGGCCGCAGGCGCGAGCGATGGTCCCCGTACTGCGCGAGGACTATGTGGCCGGCGCGGTGCTCGATCCGGAAGCGATGGATATCGACGTACACGCTGTTCACTACGGCTACCTGCGCGGACTCAGGAGCCATGGCGGCGCGCTGGTGACCGAGGCGGAGTTGCGCGGACTCGATTACCGGAGCGGCCTCTGGACGGCTTCCACAGCGGCCGGCGAGTTCTCGGCGCCGGTCATCGTCAACGCCGCCGGAGCGTGGTGCGACAAAGTAGCGATGCTCGCCGGGGCACACCCGGTCGGGCTCGTGCCCAAGCGGCGCACGGCCTTCATCTTCGATCCGCCCGCCGGCGCTGATGTGCGCGAATGGCCGTCGATCCACGATGTCGGCGAGACGTTCTACTTCAAGCCGGATGCCGGCCGGATTCTCGCTTCGCCCGCCGACGAGACGCCGATGGAACCATGCGACGTGAATCCGGAAGACCTCGACATCGCGATTGCAGTCGAGCGCATTCAGGCCGCGGCGCACCTGCCGGTTCGGCATATCATCCGCCGCTGGGCGGGGCTCAGGTCGTTCGTCGCCGAGGGGCTGCCGGTGGTCGGCTACGACCCGGCGGTCGCGGGGTTCTTCTGGCTGGCCGGACAGGGCGGCTACGGAATCGAGACGTCGCCCGCGATGGGCCGGCTGTGCGCGAGTCTGGCGACCGGACATGGTGTTCCGCCGGATCTCGCTGATCTCGGGGTTCGGGAGCGGCTGCTCTCGCCCGCGCGTTTCGCGACCTAACGCATCGGCCCAGCAGACCGCGAATGGCGGCCAGATCGGCAACATACGCGTTCGTATAATCCGGCAGCCGCCCCGTCATGCCGTTGGTTAATTCGGCCCGCGCTCGAGCGCCGAAGGATGCTCAAACGGCGCTGCGCCTTACCGGAGGGTCATGTTCTTGAACCGTCCGGGCGTTCTCGGAAGCGAACTTTCGCCATCTCATCAACACCGCGTCCTGCCTGAACAGCAGCTCATTCTTCCATCCTTCGTCGTGCGCATAGAAATCTTCCATGGATGCCACAGCGAACTTGTCCTGATCATTGAACTGCCGGTCCGCGAGCCATCGCCATAGCATTTGATAACCAACTTGAAACGGCAGCGACCGTATGCCGCTTACGTTCCTGACCTTGAACTGAAAATAACGGTACGAATGTTCGCCGATCGGCACGTACCATTCGTAGTGATCGGTGCCGAGACGAGGCGAATTGGTGACTCTGAGGCAGCCGGGCAGGCGAAGATGAACGATAATCGTGTTACCGGCGCCGAAGGGTATCAGCTTCCACCACGGTCGCGAGCTAGGAAAGCGTCCGAGTCCAGGGTATTCGCACTCCCAAACCAGATCATCCTGATACCCGACCCATTTTCCTTCCACGCTGGGGACAATTTTCCCCCGCCAGGCGGGAAATTTCAGCGGCGCCGATACCCAGGCAGTACGATGGAGATACGTGGCGTGCACCGGATCGAGGCCATTTTCCGCGGCCAAACGCCAGTTTCCCTTGCGAACTGTCACTCGGCTCGCGATGGATACGCGCCGGCCGAGGAACACTTCCGGTATATCCTCGGAAAGTGGTACGGTTGCTTCGTCTCCGACGTAAATCCAGATTATTCCGTTCTGCTCATGGGCCGGGTAGGTTGGCACGCGCACCTTGCCGATCAGCGGCGAATTCGGTCCGTCGGTAATCGCGGCCACGAGCTGGCCGGTTCTCAAATCGAACGTCCAACCGTGGTAACAGCAACTGATCGTAGGAGTTCCTGGAAATTCGCATCTGCCTCGCGAGAGCGGCAGCCCACGGTGTGGACAGCGATCCTGAAGCGCGTAAACCCTGCCCTCATGCCGGGTTAGAAGCACTTGCTCGCCGAGAATGCGCAGGGCTACGGGCTTGGCCTTAAGACGTCTTGAGAGTAGCGCCGGATACCAGTAGTTTCGAAACCCCAGCGCGGCCGCTTCGTATCGTGACCAGCCCTTGGTCGTTGAACCCGGCGCCTCTTGCGCTGCCATGGCGAAACACCCCCGGGGCGGTTATTGGAAACGGCCCGACTTAGGGTAGGAAATTGCGCACGCTTTTGAAACCGGAGCAACCCGTCTCGACACCGTGGCAAGGCGGCGTTCCAGCCTTGAAAACAGTAACGTTTCTGCGCAAGGATTCGAGGAGGAGCACTCCATGCTTTTTGCGGTTATCGGCCAAGACAAACCTAACGTCGCGGAGCTGCGGCTCAAGCTCAGGGAGCAGCATCTCGCATATGTCCGCCCACTGCTCGATCAACGAAAGTTGCTAATCGGCGGACCTTTCACCGACGGCAGCGGGATGCTGGTCGTGGTTGATATGGAGAGCGAGGCGGCAGTGAAGGAGTATTTCGCCAACGATCCGTTCATGCAGGGCGGAGTGCTCGAGCGGGTCGACATTAAGCAGTTTCGCAAGGTCTTTCCGATCGACTGACCGACAGCGCTATCACCGGAACGCCGGCCGGATGCGTCGCACGGGAAGCGTCCCTCTCATCCGGCTGCTATGCTCTCACTCGTACAAAGCGCCGTTGCCGATGCGGCAGATCAACTCCTCGCCGGGCATCAACTTTGACCGGTTCTTGGCAAATCGCTTCGCGACTGTGCTAGTCACGTGATGGCTCGCAGAGTTCCGAGCGGAGAGGTGTTGTGAGAGAGATCAAGTTTGGAATCTTCGATCATGTCGAGCGTACGAGTGGTGACGAGTCGCTGCACCAGCTTTTCCAGGAACGGCTGGCATTGATCGAAGAGGCGGACCGCGCCGGCATCTGGGGATACCACGTCGCTGAACATCATTTTACCCCGCTCTCGATGGCGCCATCGCAAAACCTGCTGCTCGCCGCAGCGGCGGTGCGGACCAAAAATATTCGGCTGGGACCGCTAGTCTACCTCTTGCCCCTTTATCATCCGATTCGTCTCATCGAAGAGATCTGTACGCTCGACCACCTTTGCGGAGGCCGGCTCGAGGTCGGGGTGGGACGCGGAATCTCGCCGTTCGAGCTGGCGCTGTTCGGAATTCCAATCCTTGAGGCTCGGGCGCGATTCCAGGAGGCGCTGGAGGTGGTCCTGAAGGGGTTGCGCAACTCACGGCTGCTTCACCACGGCCGCTTCTATGCGATGGAGAACGTGCCGATGGAACTGCGGCCGCTGCAGACCCCGAATCCGGGCTTCTGGTACGGCGCGCACAGCGAGGAGAGCGGCACGTTTGCGGCGCAGCATGGCATGAACGTGGTTTTCATCGGCCAGACCGAGACCGTCGGCCGTCTGACCAGTCTGTACCGCGAGGTCCGCGCCCGAGGAGTGGACGAGCGGCAAAACGCGAATCCGCATATCACTCCCAAGATCGGCATCCAGCGTCATTTCTTTGTTGCTGATACCGACCGCGAAGCGCGCACGATTGGCGAGACCGCCTGGCATGCCTACTACAACAACACCGAAAAACTCTGGAGCGACAACGGCGTCAAGTGGATCGCGCATACCGACGACCTCGACGTTGCGATCAAGCGCGGCATCGCGATCGTCGGATCGCCGGCCTCGGTGCACGATCAACTCGCCCGGCACATCGAAGCGACCGACCCTGACTACGTCATCCTGCCGTTCGCCTGGGGCAGCCTGACGGCGCTGCAGGCGCGCCGCTCATTCGATCTGTTCGTAAGCAAGGTGATGCCCGAGCTGGTCAGACGCTGAAAGCCCGGCCGAGAAGTTCAGTGATCGATCGGCCAGTAACGGCCGTCACGGTCGAGCCGGATCGCTTCGCGCTCCCGGAGCCATCCGATCACGCTGACCAGGTCCGCTGAGCGGGCCTTCGGAAAACGCGCCAGCAGGTCGACGAAACGCGGTCCCTTCGCGAGGCTTGCAACCATCTGAATCGCCAGCTCCTCGCGATTCATCCCCGATCTTTCCTCTTCCGGATCCTTGAAAGGCTCCCCCGCGAACGGCATCCGCGGGATATCGAACACGTTGGCCGGCTTGTCGTAGCGGCGGGTCGCGTCGATTCCCAATTTCGCCGTGGTGACCAGC
>JBGPMT010000309.1:0-4104 GCA_041487135.1 Binataceae bacterium (SeqCode)
AAGATCGCGAAGCATCGCGCGCCCCAGAGCACGGCGGCCTAGCGACGGCCGGCGCGGTCCCAGGTCAGCTCGGCACCAGCGCGAGCAAGCGCCGGGCTGCCGCTGCCCGCGCCGCGCCCCGATTGGAAACTCCCGCCCGACGCTGAAAGCGGAACCGCCGGACCGGAGAGTAAGTCGTCGCTGAGGCCCATCCGGCGCAAAGATAACGATGCCGATCCGAAAATTCCTCAATTGCAGTAATTTTCTCTGACTAGTTGATAATAGACACGTCAAGACTCGTCATAGGTTGACGCTGTTTCGCGCTTTGTTCGCCAGCCGCCAGGGCTTTGCGCTGGGAGCCTGTTGACAGTTTGTCAACTTCGATACATTTCTGCACCGCAAACTTGATTGCCCGGCGCTCGATGCGAGAGGCGAGCCGAGATGTTCCAAAACACCCGCCGTATCGATCGGCCGCGGCTCAATAGCAGGATCTGGCGCGGCGCCCGAGACGTGGGCGTCGCGAATTAGTCGAGGGGAAGTTTTATGCATCAGCGAGTGAAGGTTCTGGTCAGCGCGCTCGAAATGATTTCCGATGAAAAGCACTGGGCCAAGGGGGTCGGCGCGGTTGATAGCACTGGCGCACCGGTCAAGACCACTGACCGGCGGGCGGTGGCCTGGTGCGCGGTCGGCGCGCTGGACCGCGCCGCGGGAGACGACAGCGAGCTTTTCGAGAGCTGCCTGGAGTTCTTGCGAAAGGCCAGTTTACAGCTATTTCGATGCGATCCGGCGGTTATCAATGACCGCACGAATCACGGCGGGCTGGTTGAGATGTACACCCGTGCCATCCAGCTCGCGAGCCGGGAGCGGCACTACGCGCGTTCAGCACGCATGTCCTCCCCGCGCCGCCGGCGTCCGGCCGGCGGCGGCCGCTACGCTCAGGGCCAGCTCAGGCTGATGGCGGCGCCCGAGGCCGCGCGCGAGGCGATTTGATACTGCGCTCGGTTTTTTGCGGCGCGATCGGCCGGCGCGGCCTGGCCCCGGCATCCGCGCTCGCGGTTGCGCGCCGGCGTGGCTTACGGCCAGCCGTGCGGCTGCCGCCGGCAGTTGACAGTTTGTCATATCGGGCGCCGCGCATGGCGTCGGCGATTGCGGAGATGAGCGATGGGTGGTTGTGAGTACGACGAGATCGCCGGGCACCTGATCACGGCGCTGGTCCTGACCCTGGCCCATGACCTGGCGATCGAAAGCCGGCGAAAGGGCGTTACCGGACGCGATTATATCGGCGATGCGGTCGAGCTCATCCAGCAGAGCCGGGTGCGCATCCTCGAACTGCTGCGCTGTAACCGGGAAGAGCTGCGGAGCGCCGCCGGCGCCCTGAGCGAGAAGCCCGGCCGCGGCGGGCTCCTCTCGGAACCGGGTCAATGATGGTCCTAGCTCCCAGCCAGCCACGGCAGCGGGACCCCGGGCGACGCGCCCAGCGGAGGTCGCGCCCCGGCTTCGGTGCGCGCCCCGGACCTGACCGCTCCGCGGCAGCATTCGCGCAGCACTCCCAGGTAGCCGTCCGTGAGATGCGCCGCGCTGGCGAATTCCGGCGTTGAGATGAGCAGGCGATGAAGCTCTGGCAGGCGATAAAAAGGCACGCTCGGGAAGCGATGATGCTCGGCGTGATAATTGACGTTATTCGGAGCGAGCAGCAGGCGCTCCAGCGCGTTGACGCGCGTGGTCCTCACTCCCGCGTGCACGCCGCTGCCGTCGGGAATGGAAAAATGTTCGGCGATGCTGCGCACGTGCAGGATCAGTGCGAGCCAGGTGAAGTAGGGAACCACCCAGTAGAGCAGGAAGAGCTGAAGGCCGCCGGTGACGACTATCAGCGCCGCCGCCGCGAGATAGAAAGCGAGCCGCGAAAGCATGTAAGACCTCGGCACCGCGCCGTCCTGTCCAGCCAGCGATCGCGAGAGTCTTATCAGTGCGATAGCGTTCAAACCCGAGATGTCGCCGAACAAGAGCCACGTAATCTCGGCCCAATGCTTGGGAAAAATCCACTGCGGCTGATTGAGCTTGCGGCTCCAGTCCGGGTCCCGATCGGTGTTCATGTGGCGATGATGGGCGATGTGATTGCGCCGGTAGGAGCGCATCGTCACGAAGAACGGCCAGGCCAGCAGGAGTTCGCCGACGCAGTCATTAAGCCGCCGGTTGCGAAACAGCCGGTAGTGAGTGCCGTCGTGCATCAGGATCAGAAGGGCATGCTGGCGGGCTCCGATGAACGCAACCATCAATACATAGAGGAGCGGGTTCCAGTGATGAGCGCTGACATAGATGGCGCCCGCGATCAGAATCCACTCCGCGGCGATCCGAAACGAGCTCCTCAGCGGATTCAGCATCGACAACTTTCGCAGCTGTTCCCTGGTGAGCCCCGCAAGCTCGCCGTTGCAGGGCTCTTCGGGGACCGTTCGTTCCACTTCCACTGCCACTGCATCGAGATTCATAGTTTTTGCTCCGAAGCCACCATTGGCTCGATCTCATGCGCGCAACTGGCGGAAGAACCGCCCGAGGCTCCCACAGGACGGGGGATTGCAAACCAAGGCTCATGGCGCCGCGGCGATACCGGCGCTGTCGAAGTCTGTGCCGCTGCGCACCGCCGGATGACTGGCGGCTGCGCGCTCGCTCGCCGGGCAGGTACCGCGATTGGAAGCCCGGGGGCTGATGCCGAGAAAATCTTTCATGCGGATCGACCCGCGTTCATCGGCAACCTTGGACGTCATGCGGGACAGGATCTTGATCAGCCGTTGCAGCGCTTCGCCCTCGAGTACCAGCGCCTGCACCCGGACCTCGCCTCCGTCGACGGTTTCGAGGTAGGGATAGGGAAAGGGCTCGCCGGCCTTGACGAAGCCCGCGGTGCGATAGGATTGGGTGCGATCGATCTCGCCGACCACCAGGTAGACCAGGACCGTGTGCGGCTGCCGGGGGCATACCGCGACCGCGGCGCCGCACCATACGAGACTCCCCGCGCCCTGCGAGAGCGACCAGAAATCGCTCATCTCGAGCACCGAGCGCGGCGGCAGATGCGAGAGGTCGGGACGCGGGCAGGTTTGCGGAAACATCTCGAGGTCGTGCATCGCGAGGCCCGCGATCATCGCCTCGTCGGTTTCGTTTTCATCCTCATACAGGGCATAGAGGTCGCCGAACATGAGCTGAATTCGGGCCAGCCGCGAGCGCGACTTTTCCTTGAACCTGATGCCCACACTGCCCCGGGCCTCGGCCAGCCGATCGCCGAAAATTTGTCGCTGTTCAGGAGTGTTTAATGCGCGAAGTTCCATTTGAAGCTTCTCCCTCTGCATGGCTGTGTGAGTTGCCGTCATCAGAAGTAAAGTACGGTCCTGAGTGCCGAAGACTTCGGCGGAGGGCGTGGCGATGTAGGCCAGGTCAGGCCGGGAAAATGGCGAGACTTGACCGTTGGCGAAGGATCGCTTAATAGCACGTGCAAAGACCGCCGCTTTTTCTTGCTGCTGAAACGAAAAGTCTACCGGGATTGACGAGAAGTCAAGAGAAATGTAACTCCAAGTCATGTTTTATCCGTAAGAACTTTCCCCCGGCCCGTGGCGGGCCGGGGGCGGGGGTTCGGCGGCTTTCGGGGGGGACTCGAGGCCTTGCTAGCTTTCTGTCAACCGGACTAGACTTCAGGCTAATTCGCGGGAGGAGTTTCAGGATTGGCGGCCCGTAAACGCCCGATATTTGAGGCGCTGTTGAGCGAGATTCTGGCCGCGGCGAAGGAGACGCCGGCTTCAGGGCCGGTTCGCCCGGAGGAGATCGCCGCAGAAATCCGCGCGCTCTCGGGGCTCGACTATGGCCAGGCGCTGCGCCGATGCCTCGGCCGGCAGGAGGTCGGCGAGGTGGTCGGGATTGCGCGCCGGAAGGTGTGGCCGCAACTTAACCGTCGCCCGGTTGAGCTGATTTCACCGCAGGAGTTCGCCCGGCGCTGGTCCGGCCTGGGGGTCGATTTCCGGACCGCCGATTGGACCTGGCCGGAGGGGCTGGCGCTGGTCGGGGTCTACCTGAAGAAGGCCAGGGGTGTGCTGAAGCGCCCCGTGATCTGTATCAACACCGCCCATCATCCGGCGATGGTCG
>JBGPMT010000310.1:0-4102 GCA_041487135.1 Binataceae bacterium (SeqCode)
CAAGGCGGCGGTTGATCGCTTCGGCGGTATCGATTTCCTGGTCAATAACGCCTGCATCTATCTCGACCACGGCCTGGAATCGAGCCGCGCGGAGTGGCTGCAGGCATTCAACGTCAACGTGGTGAGCGGCGCCCAGTTCGTGCGGCAGGTGACGCCCGTGATGCGGGCGCGCGGCGGCGGCGCGATCGTCAACCTGAGCAGTATCGCGGCGCGCTTCGGGCAGGCCGGGCGCGCACTCTACCCGGCCTGCAAGGCGGCCATTCTGCAGGTCACGCGGAACGAGGCGATGGAACTCGCGCCGCACAAGATTCGGGTCAACTCGATCGCGCCGGGATGGACCTGGTCGGCGTCGATCGAGCGCGCCACCGGCGGCGACCGCGCCAAGGCCGATCGCGTCGGCGCCGATTACCATCCGCTCGGCCGGGTCGGCGATCCCGACGACGTCGCGCGCGCCGTGCTGTTCCTTTGCTCAGAGGAAGCGGCGTTTATCACCGGCGTGAATCTGCCGGTCGACGGCGGCCATGCGATGACCGGCCCCGACCAGGGAAAACCCGCCACCTGGCGCCTCTCGCAATGACTCTGGCGCCCGCGATCGCCGAGGGATGGCAGTGATCCCCTCTCAGGCTCTCATTCCACCTTGAATGACCACGTGTAGGGCTTGCCGTCCGCGGTTATCGAGACCGAGTAAGTTGAGCCCGCGATCAACGGCTCGCGCGGGATGACAACGACCGCGCCGTAGTCGCGCAGCACGCCGCGCCCGGTCTGCTGGACGGCAAAGTCCGGATTCGCATAGCTGTTCGCGTCGAAGCCGCAGGCGGCAACCTCAGTGCCGTCGCGCTTGATCGAAAAGGCGGACATCTTAGGCTGATACCAGGAGCCAAGCTGCAGCGTGATCGGCGGGCCGGTCGGCAAGGCGTAGCCGGGACAGGAGCTCAGGGGATCGGGCCATTCACCACCCGCGGTCTTAAGCGCGATCGTCGAGCCGTCGGCCGGGAACTGAATCGGGTCTTTGAAAAGATTTGGAATCGGCCGCATCCGCTCCGCGCCGGTCAGGACGTTGAGCGCTGCGGCACACCTCCCCTCAGAGCAATATTGGCCGTAGCCGGCACGCTTGAGGCGCGGGCTCAGAATCGGCAAGCGATGGAACGGGATCGCGATCCAGCCGTCGATCGCCTGCTCGGCGGAAAAGCTGGCGGCCCCATGACCCGCCCATTGCGCCACGTCGCTGGCTGACGCGGCCTCCAGACCGGCTGCGCTGTAGCCTGGCGCTCCGGCCTGTTCGGTATGCATCTCAGCTCCGAGATGGGCGCCACGCGCGACCGCCTCACCATAGTTTTCGACCAGGTAGCGCGCGTGCGCGGCGTCGCCGATGCTTAATGCCGCATCCTCGCTGACCGGCGGTATGTGCACTGCAGCGCGATAGCCATTCAGCCGCGCGAGCCACGGCGGTATCGGCGCGCTCGTCTCCGGTTCCTCGCTCGATTTGCCGCCGGCTTTTTCGTCAGTGGATGGCGGATGGAGGGAAATCATGTGCGTATTCGGCTTGACCGGACCGCTGGCGACTCTCCCGGTCGAACGGAATGGTCCGCCCGTCATAAGAAAATATTCCGTGACACCGAAGCCGATGGCGAACAGCACCGCCAACACCTCGATCGCGGTCCTCGCCCGGAAGCGCCGCTTGCCGGCTGGGGTTGCGGCCGGATCGAGCACTACGAACCGAACCTTTCCGAACCGCAGTTCGTCGCCGCGGTTGAGCGGCGTTCCCGCCGTGATCCGACGCTCGTTCAGAAAGGTGCCGTTGGTCGAACCCAGGTCTTTGACCCGATAGCGCGCGTGGCGCCGCCGGATCTCCGCATGCCGGCGCGAGACCGTCGGATCGGCTATCACCAGGTCATTTTCATCGGCACTGCCGATTTGGGTGCGCCCCTCGGCGAGCAAAAGTTCGCGCGGCGCGGAGCTGTCAATGCCGACCAGACGCATCGCGCGGCCCTGCGCCCGGCCGCCTGACTCGGGGTCCATCGGGCTATCGTCTTCGCGTCGCGCCACCCGGTCAATGGTCCGGTCCTTGGCCGCTAAGATGGTTGATTCCGGGGCGCAAAATGCCCACAATAACTGCGCCATGAATGGGCGTGGGGGAACGGTGCGAAATTTGCCTGCCGGGCTCAGCCGGCGGCGCTTCATCGGCTTGGGCGCTACGGCGCTCGCCGGGGTGATGATCCCGGGTCATGCGCTGGCCTCAGGATTCTGGAGCGGGGATCGCTCGCTCTCCTTCTACAACCTGCATACCGGCGAGTCGCTCAAGACCGTCTACTGGGCCGGCAATCGGTACATCTCCGAGGGTCTGCAGGCGATCAACTACGTGATGCGCGATTTTCGTCTCAACCTCGAAGTCCAAATCGATCCGAGGCTGCTCGATTTGCTCTACTCACTCCATTACGAACTCGATACCACTGCTCCGTTCGACTTGATTTCCGGCTATCGCTCGCCCAAGACCAACGCCATGCTGCAAGCTCATAGCGAAGCCGTCGCCACCAATAGCCTGCACATGTACGGGATGGCGGCCGACATCCGCGTGCCGGGCCGCTACCTCGCCAACGTCCATCGCGCGGCTACCGCGCTGCACGGCGGCGGCGTCGGCTACTACCCGCGCGCCGACTTCGTGCACGTCGACGTCGGCCGAGTTCGCTACTGGGGAGCGGCGAGCTGACCCCAGCACTGGAATCGCTCAAACGGCGCAGCGGAAATCCGAACCAGTATCGATAAGATGGCGGCAACTACCGGATCGTCGGTGCGCCCTCTTCCAATATTCCACGACAACTTAACGAGCGCGGCTTAGCTTTAGCCGTATGGAAGGGAGTGGCCTCATCCGATGGCATACTTACCTGTACTGGAAGGCAACACACGAGGGACGGCGGGATCGCGCTGCCTTATCGCGACCCTGAGTCTGGCACTGATGCTTGGACTTTCGCTCAGCGCCGCCTATGCCGCTGGCAAAGCCGGTGGAAGCTCTGACCCTCATCGGCTGGCGGCGAAGGTCTTCAAAGAGCACAACTGCGGGACCTGCCATACGCTCGGCAGCAAGGGGCAGTTCGGCTATACGGCGCATGGCCTCAAGATCAAGAAGCAATCATTGGGATGCGTCGACTTGCTGACCCAGGTAACGCAGCTAACCAGCGTGCCCGAAGAGCGATGGACCTCGGACCAGCAGGCGAAGGTCCATGCTTTCCACGAATTCGGATGCACGCAATGCCAT
Source organism: Binataceae bacterium (SeqCode) (assembly GCA_041487135.1). Classification (GTDB taxonomy): domain Bacteria; phylum Desulfobacterota; class Binatia; order Binatales; family Binataceae; genus JAJPIG01. The sequence goes on from JBGPMT010000310.1 coordinate 3,254, forward strand.
CAGATGACCAGCCACGGGATGGAGATGACGGAGCTCGGCACGAAACTCCGCACCGCCCATCTCTCCTGCCCCGAGGTTGAGAAGATTCTGAACAGTCGCTAGTCCGAGACGCACTCCGCGACCTCGACCCGACCCCGCTTGGCGCCGCCTGGGTCAGTTAGCGAGGGCGGGGAGCACGACCGGTTTCACTTCGCGGTACTCGGCCATCGCCTTCAGCGCCTCGCCCGTGCGATCGAGCGTGTACTGGCCCGTGAGCAGTTGATCGAACTGGAAGTGGCGGCGGCGCGTAGCCAGGAAGTCGATGGCCTGGTAGAAGTGGCGCGCCTCGGCCATCACCACGCTGTTGATCCGCACCTGCTTGAAGAACATCATCGGGTCGAACTCGAGCGCCGGGCCGCCGCTCACCCCGATATTGATTAGCCGCCCGCCCGGCCGCGTCATCTGCAACGCCTCCGGCAGCGCCCGCGAATTGGCGCATTGGAAGACCACGTCGGCGCCCCGCCCGCCGGTATGCTCCAGCACCCACTGGCGACGCTGCTTGAGCTCGGGCGTTTCGTCCAGATTCAGCAGCGCATCGGCGCCCCATTCCTTGGCCACTTTCAGCCGTGCCTGCGGCGCCCCGATCACCAACGCTCGCTTGGCGCCCAAATCCTTTGCCACCGCCAGCGAGTAAAGCCCCAGCGGCCCGCAGCCCAGGATCAGCACGCTCTCGTGGCTCCCGAGCGCCCCTAGCTGCTCGTAGCCGTGCATCACCGTGCGCAGCGCGCAGGCTGCCGATGCCGCCAGCGGCGAACTCACTTCCTCCGGCACGCGGATGAAGCTCCCGCCCGGCGGGTAGTAGTGATACTC
>JBGPMT010000311.1:0-4078 GCA_041487135.1 Binataceae bacterium (SeqCode)
GATAAAAGGGCTTACTGCGGAATACTGCGCAAGCGCGATCAGCAGGCCGATCAGCAGCAGGGAAGCGATCAGCGGCACCAGCCAGAACTTCTTGCGCTCCCTGGCGAATGCCCAGAGGTCTTTCAGCAGGTCGAACATCCCGGTGCCCTGATGGTGGTGAAGCGCAATTCTGTCCCAAAACCACAGTGGAAAGCAACCACGATAGTTCACCGTTGCTTATTGACGATGTCAGTTGAGATTAGCTAAAGCTTTACTCATCCGGCAGGCGGGCGATTATTTCGGGGCTCGTGTCGAGGGCTTGCCCTCGCGCTTGACGGGGAGGACGTGAGACAGCGCCATGGAAGTTACGGCTCATGACATCCTTTTGATCGGCGGTGGGGGTGCCGGCCTGCGTGCCGCTATCGCGATCGCCGAGGCCAACCCCAGGCTCGACCTCGCCGTGGTCTCGAAAGTCTATCCGATGCGCAGCCATACAGTGTCCGCCGAGGGCGGCGCGGCGGCGGTGATTGCCGCCAACGACTCGATCGATGAGCATGCCTACGACACCATCTCGGGCAGCGACTGGCTGGCCGATCAGGATGCGGTCGAAATCTTCGTCAACAACGTCACGCACGAGATGCTCCGGCTCGAGCATTGGGGCTGCCCCTGGAGCCGCGAGCCCGACGGGCGCATCGCGGTGCGCCCGTTCGGCGGGATGAAGAAGGAGCGCACCTGGTTCGCTGCCGACAAGACCGGCTTTCACATGCTGCACTCGCTGTTCCAGACCGCGCTCAAGTACGGCGAGATTAAACGCTACGACGAGACCTTCGCCACCAAGCTGCTGGTCGAGGATGGCGCGGTGCAGGGGGTGGTCGCGATCGAACTTGCCTCCGGCAAGATTCGCGCGATCAGCGCGAAGGCGGTCATCCTGTGCACCGGCGGCTGCGGGCGGGTTTTCCCGTTTACCACCAACGCCAACATCTGTACCGGCGACGGGATGGCGCTGGCCTACCGGGCCGGCGCGCCGCTCAAGGACATGGAGATGATGCAGTATCATCCGACCGGCCTGCCCCAGACCGGCATCCTGATAACCGAGGCCACGCGCGGCGAGGGCGGATGGCTGGTCAACAAGGACGGCTATCGCTACCTGCAGGACTACGATCTCGGCAAGCCTTCTCCCACGCCGGTGTTCCGCAGCATGGAGCTGGGTCCGCGCGACCGGCTCTCGCAGGCCTTTGTCAAGGAGATGGAGAAGGGGCGCACGCTGAAGGGCCCCTACGGCGATTACGTGCATCTCGACCTGCGCCATCTCGGCGAGAAGAAGATCGACGAGAAGCTCCCGCTGGTGCGCGAGCTGTGCCGCAACTACGCCAATATCGATCCGGTTCACCAGATGATCCCGGTCCGCCCGGTGGTGCACTACATGATGGGCGGCATCTCAACCGACACGAGCGGCGCGACCCCGGTCAAGGGACTCTATGCGGCGGGCGAAGCGGCCTGCGTCAGCATGAACGGCGCCAACCGGCTCGGTTCCAATTCGCTCAGCGAGCTGCTGGTGTTCGGCGCGCGCGCCGGAGCGGCGGCCGCCGAGTATGCCGCGGGGGCGCGCGAGCCCTCGACTCGGTTGCTGGCCCAAGCTGCGGATGAGGAAACGCGCATCAACCGCGACTACCTCAATCGCAACGGCGGGCGCGAGCGAGTCACCGCCATCCGCGAAGAGATGCAGCGTGCGATGGAGGCGGCGGCCGGAATCTATCGGACCCGTAACACGCTCGAGGAAGGCGCCGCCCGGCTCGCGGAACTAAAGCAGCGCTACGGCTCGATCGCCCTCGACGATCACAGCCGGACCTTCAACACGCAGCTTATCGCGGCGCTCGAGCTGTCCGGGATGCTGGAGGTGGCGGAATCGATGGTGCATGCCGCACTGCGGCGCGAAGAGTCACGCGGCGCCCATCAGCGCACCGATTTCCCCAAGCGTGACGACCAGAAATTCCTCGCCCACACGATGGCCTATCGCAATGCCGAGGGGCCGCCACGCCTGGAATTTGCCCCGGTTAAAATCACCCGCTGGCCGCCAGGCGAAAGAGTGTACGGAAGGTAGGATCGCATGGCCGACAAGATCACGCTGGAGGTCGCGCGCTTTTCGCCCGAGCGCGACGACGAGCTGCGCTTCGATAGCTACGAGGTCCCGCTGCACGAAAACTGGATGGTCCTCGACGCGCTCAACTACATCAAGGATCAGCTCGATGGCTCGGTGACCTTCCGCTGGTCGTGCCGGATGGGGATTTGCGGCAGTTGCGGGATGGTCGTCAACGGCCATGAGCGGCTGACCTGCGAGACCCTGCTGGCGGATTACCTGCCCGGGCCGATTCGGGTCGAGCCGCTGCGCAATTTTCCAGTGGTGCGCGACCTGGTGGTCGACATCTCGGATTTCATGGAGAAGCTGGAGCGCGTCAAGCCGTGGATTATCCGCAAGGAGGGCGCACCCGAGCCGGAGCGCGAGTTCCTGCAGACTCCCGAACAGCTCGAGACCTACAAGCAGTACAGCCTCTGTATCAACTGCATGCTCTGCTACTCGGCCTGCCCGGTCTATGGGTTGGACCCGCACTTCATCGGGCCGGCGGCCTCGGCGCTGTCGCTGCGCTACAACCTGGATTCGCGCGATCAGGGCACGGCGCAGCGCATGGACGTGATGGCGCAGCATGACGGGGTGTGGGATTGCACGGTTATCGGCGAATGCTCGGTGGTCTGCCCCAAGCACGTCGACCCGTCGCTGGCGATCCAGGAGTACAAGATTTCCGCCACCAAGGCGTGGTTCAAGAACCTGCTGATGCCGTGGGGAGGAAAGTAATCCATGCCGAGCGCCATTCCCCGACCGAAATACTACCAGCGCAGGATGCCACTTACCTGGTGGCTGGAGCGCTGGAATTACACCTGGTTCATCCTGCGCGAACTTTCCAGCGCCTTCGTCGCCTACTGGGTGATCATCACGCTGATGCAGATCGCGGCGCTAGTCGGCGGTCCCCAGAGCTACGCCGGCTTCCAGGCCTGGATGGCGACGCCGGTCATGATGGTCGTAAATCTGATCGCGTTCATCTTCATACTGTTTCATACGCTGAGCTGGTTCCGGCTGGTGCCGCAGGCGATACTGCCGCGGATCGGCGGTAAACGGACTTCCGTGGTAGTAACCGCAGCGCCGATGTATGTGATCTGGGCGGTGGCGTCGGTGGTCGTCGCTTGCTTCGTATTGGGAGTTTTCTGATGGCCAGGCGATCGGCTGAATCGTTGCCGTGGTCGCTGTTCGGGGCGGGCGGATTTGTGGTCGCCTTCCTGTTCCCGGTGCATATCTTCCTGTTCGGCCTCGCTATCCCGCTCGGATCGGTCTCCGCGCCGAGTCATGCCGCGTTGCTCGCGCTGCTGCGCAATCCCCTGACCCGCCTCTACCTCTTTGGGTTTTGCGCGCTCGGCTTGCTGCATGCGGCGCATCGGCTGCGCTTCACGCTCTCCGATATGCTCCGGCTCAAGCATCTCGATACCCTCCTCGGGGTGCTCGCCTACGGCGCGGCGGTGGCCGGCGTGGTCGTCACAATCGCGCTTTTGATGTCGGTCACCTAGAGGGCCGGGCGTCAATTTTCAGGAGGCAGCAGAAGGCTGTCTGGGGTTTTTTTCGGTCGCTCTTCCCCCGCCCTTAGACGCAACTCTGGCACAGTTGCAGAGCGCACTGTGGGCATAGCGGAATCTCCAGCAAATTCGGACTTTTGAGCGGATAGGTGTCCCAGCGCCGGGACAGTTGAGACAAGGAATCCATAGCCCTCGCGTGGATTCCACTGGATTTCTGCGGCAATCGAAGTGGCATAACTCGTGCTGTAACCCTTCATAGGTAAACAGGCTGACCGATTGCTTCAGATCGTCGGGAATGGACCGCGATATCCCTTCCAAGCCCTGTTGCAGCCGGAAAAGACGAAATTAAGGAGGAAATGGAAATGAGTCAGTTAGTAACGAAGTTGTACGTGCAGGCGCGCGAGAATCTGCGTGGTCAGACCATGACCGAGTATGCGCTGATCATCGCTGCGGTCGCGGTCGCAGCGCTGGTGGCATA
>JBGPMT010000312.1:0-4075 GCA_041487135.1 Binataceae bacterium (SeqCode)
CCAAGGTCTGCGCCGGCGGGCTGATTCCCAAGACCATCGCGGCGCTGCAAGAACTCTGCAAAGCCATCGAGGTTACGGCAGACCGCGTAACAGCGGGAGAGGCCCGCACCGAGATTGGAGCGATCGACATCCCACGTGGCGACGTGCTCTGCACGATCGTGCGCCGCGACCAGTTCGATGCCTCGCTTGCCGCGGTCGCGCGCCGGGCCGGTCTCAGGATCGTCGAGGATTGCCGGGTCGACCGGGTGGAAGAGGGCCCCGACTCGGTGCGCGTCACGGGCGAGCGCGGGAGCTTCGAAGCGCCGCTAATCGTCGGTGCCGACGGCTCGGGCAGCCGCGTGCGGCGCGCGCTCTTCAAAGAGCGGCGCGAGCTTATCGGGCGCGGCCTGATGGTCGATGTCCCCGTCGATCCGGAGGCTGCCATCGAGTTCCACAATCGTCTTTACCGCTTCGACTTCGATTGCGTGCGGGCGGGAGTGCGCGGCTACGCCTGGTCATTCCCGTGCCTGGTCGGTGAGCAGCCGCATCTCAACGCCGGCATCTACGATCAATTTGCCGACGGCCGTGTGCCAAATCGCCTGATGATCGATCAGCTCAGGAGTGCCTTTCCGCAAATCGATATCCCGGCGGATGCGCGGCGCTTCAGGGCATTTCCGATCCGATGGTTCGATGCGGGCGACGGGTTTGCGACGCGGCGGGCGCTGTTGGCCGGCGACGCAGCCGGGGTCGATCCGCTGATGGGCGAGGGCATCTCCTATGCCTTCGAGCATGGGCGCCTGGCGGCCGAGGCGATCGGGCGCTTTCTCGACGGCGACGGCGCGGCACTGCGGGATTACGATCGCACACTCCGTCGGGGCGCGATCGGTCGCAAGCTCAGCCGGCTCGGCTTCGCGGCGCGCCGCTTCTATGGTCCGCGCCATCGGCTCTACTTTGGTCTCGCGCATCTGAGCCGCAAGGCCCAGCAGATGGGGGTCGATTGGTACAACGGCGCGCGCAATCTCGACCAGGTGCCGGCGCGCCGGCTCGTCGCGCGATGGGCGCGGGCGGTTCTTCTCGGTCAGGCGATACGGTAGGATTGGTGGCTCGGACCAGGTAGATTGCCGGTCACCTTCGCGGAGGGGGAGAAGCGGGCGGTTCCGGCCCGTCGGTGGAAAAATACTATGGCGAAGCGGCGCAGTCGCAAGCGGCAGCGAGGCCCGGGAGTACGGCTCATCCTGATTATCGCCGTGGTGCTGTTGATCGCGGGTTTCATCACGCGCCGGATACTCATCCCGACCCGCAACCTTCATCATTCCGAGCCCCAGCGCTTCGGCGCCTCCGCGGACTCGTCCTCGTCCGCCAGCGGCCAGCGCGCGGCGCCGGCGCCGTCTCGCGCCAGGACCGCCGGGGAAAATCTCAACGACGTCGATCGCAGAGAGCTCGACGCCCTCATCCGGAGCAAGACGAGATAGAAGCTGATGGGCGCGGGCGTACAGGTGCTCGACGATCTCGGCCTGCGGGTAGGACTCGCGGCGCCGCCCGACAGGATCGTCTCACTGGTCCCGAGTTGGACCGAGACCCTGTTCGCGCTCGGCGTCGGTGAGCGGATGGTAGGTGTCACGCGCTTTTGCGTCGCGCCGGCGCGCGAAGTGGCGGCGCTCGCCAGGATCGGCGGCACCAAGAATCCCGACCTTGGCGCGATCATGAAGCTCGCGCCCGACCTGGTGATCGCGAATGCCGAGGAGAACCGGCGCGAGGATATCGATCGCCTGCGCGAAAACGGGGTCGCCGTGTTCGTCACCTATCCGCGCACCGTGCCGGGCGTGGTCGAATCGATCCTGCGCCTGGGCAGCGTACTCGGCGCCGAGCCGGCGGCCGCTGCACTCACGCGCGAGATCGTGATGGCGGTGAGCGAGATCGAGGCGAGCCTCGGCGTCTGGATGAAGCTGCGGCTGCGGGTCTTCTGCGCGGTCTGGAAGAATCCCTGGATGACGTTCAATGCCGACACCTATGCGCATGACGTGCTGCGGATGCTCGGCTTCAAGAACATCTTTGCCGCCGCGGGCGAGCGCTATCCGCGCGTGACGCTGGAGCAGGCGCTGGAAGGGCGGCCCGACATCGTGCTGCTGCCCGACGAGCCGTACGTGTTCACCGACGACGATGTCCGCGAGCTGAAGGAGGCGCTGCCGGCGGCGCTTGGCCGGCGCGTGCTGCTGGTCAGCGGGCGCGACCTCCATTGGTATGGCGTGCACATGGTGCGCGGCCTGCGCGCTTTGAACCGCCTGCTGGCGCGCGTGCGCGCCACCTCAGGATTGGGCAGCACCTGAGGCACGAAGCGTCGCCCGCGATTGCCCGCGGCGATCAAACTATCTAGATTTCGGTCTTTGCCGCGCGTGCGCGCGCGCCGCTTACGGGAGGTTCGGATGGCGGCACCGCTCGATGGAATAAAGGTACTGGACCTGACGCGGCTTGCGCCCGGGCCATTCTGCACCATGATCCTGGGTGACCTCGGCGCCGAGGTGACCAAAATCGAGGAGCCGGGCCCGCCCGGGGGCCGCCGGGCTCAGCAGGCCGGCGCCGCGGGCGTGAAGCTGCCGACCGGCGGTTTCGGCAGTTCGCCCTACAACGCGCTCAATCGCAACAAGAAATCGATCGGGCTTAATCTGAAGAGTCCGGCCGGCAAGCAGATTTACCTGCGCCTGGCGCAACGCGCCGATATCATGGTTGAGGAGTTCCGGCCAGGCGTCGCCAAGCGGCTCGGGATCGATTACGAGACGCTGGCGGTGCGCAATCCGCGGCTCATCTACTGCGCGGTCACAGGTTACGGTCAGGATGGTCCGTATCGCGACGTGGTCGGGCACGATCTCAACTATATCGGCACTGCCGGGGTGCTCTCGATTCTGGGCCGCAAGGGCGAGCCGCCGACCATCCCACACAACCTGCTGGCCGATTACGCGGGCGGCGGGATGCACGGCGCAATCGGCATCCTGGCGGCACTGGTCGCGCGGCAGAGCACGGGACGCGGGCAGTACGTCGACATCTCGATGCTCGACGGCACCATCGCGTTGCTCGCGCAGAGCTTCTCGACCTTCTTTGCGACCGGCAAGGCGCCGGTGCGAGGCGAGACGATGCTCGACGGCGGCATTCCGAATTACAACTTCTATCGCACCAAAGACGGCAAGTACGTCACCATCGCGGCGCTGGAGCCGTGGTTCTTCGCCAACCTCTGCAAGGCGCTCGGACGCGAGGACCTGATCGAGCACGAATTCAATCCCGCCAAGCGCGACGAGATCCGGAGCTGCCTCGAGGCCGCCTTCCTGACCCGCACGCGCGATGAATGGTTCGAGCTCCTGAGCAAGTCCGACGTTTGCGTCGGCCGCATGCTCGATTTCAACGAGGTCGCGGACGACCCGCAGGTGCGATCGCGCGGGATGATCGTCGAGCTCGACGGTCCCGGCGGTGAGAAGGTTCGCCAGGTCGGGGTCTCGGTCAAGCTCTCGTCAACGCCGGGCGAAATCCGATCGCTGGCGCCGGCGCTCGGGCAGCATACCGACGAGCTTCTGGGCGCGCTCGGCTACTCGCCCGAAAGTATCGCCCGCTGGCGCGAAGAGGGCGCGATCAAGTAGCGGCCTATCGGCCAAACACCTAGGATCGCCGCATGCCGGATAAGCAGGAGCCGCTGTTCTTTCGCAGTCCCTTCGATTTGTTCATCGAGCGGGCTGAGGGCGCCTACCTCTACGCGCGCGGCGGGCGCAAAATCCTCGACGCCGGCGGCGGCGCGGTGGTGGTCCATATCGGCCAGGGGCGCGAGGAGATGGCGCGCGTCGCCGCCGACGTGGTGGGCCGGATCAACTATATCGTGCCGGTGTTCGATTCCGCCGAGCGCACGGCGCTGGTCGCGCGGCTCAAGCGCTGGACGCCGCCCGGCCTGACGCGCTTCTACTTCACCAGCGGCGGCTCGGAAGCGATCGAGTCGGCGCTCAAGTTCGCGCTGCTCTATCAAAAGACCCGCGGCCGCGCCGGCCGTACCAAGATTATCTCGCGCCAGTTCTCCTACCATGGCAATACGCTCGGCGCGCTCTCGGCCGGACACAAC
>JBGPMT010000313.1:0-4000 GCA_041487135.1 Binataceae bacterium (SeqCode)
ATGAAACGAGAATCCACCAGTCCGAACAAGCCGGAGTTCTACACGGTGAGCCAATTGGCGCGAATGCTCCAAGTTACCGAAATGACCATCTACCGAATGGTCAGACGGGGGGCCTTGCCCTGCCACTCGATCGGGAGAGCCAAGCGCTTTCGTCATACCGATATCGAGGCCTTTCTGAAGGGCTGCCGTACTCCGTCTCAGCCCGTCAGCGGAGCCTGACGCAAGAGCCAACGAACGCCCGCTCAATTCATCCTGATTTGCTCCGCGAGCCGGCTGAATCTGCGCCGCTCATCCTCGTTCCTCACGGCCTGCAGCAGCGCGCTCCTGGTACCGACCAGCACACAGACCCGCTCGGCCCGCGTGATCGCGGTATACAACAGATTACGCCGCAACATCAGGTAATGACTCTGATGGACCGGGATAACGACCGCCGGATATTGGCTGCCCTGGCTCTTGTGAATTGAGATCGCGTAGCCGAGTGCGAGCTGATCGAGTTCCGAGATGTCGTAACCCGCCGTCCCTTCCTCGAAGGTGACTCCGATCGCTCCGCGCGCTGTATCGATCGAAGTTATTCTTCCAATCGAGCCGTTGAACACCAGCTTGTCGTAGTTGTTGCGAATCTGGATCACCCGATCGCCTTCGCGCAGCCGCCGATCGCCGGCCTTGAGCTCGCGTCCGGCCGGATTCAGCAGCTCCTGCAGTTCGCGATTCAGTGCCTGGGTGCCGAGCGGACCCCGATTCATCGGCGTCAGCACCTGGATTTCGCGCGGATCGCCGATCCCGAACTTGCCGACCAGCCGTTGCTGCACGAGCTGCTTGATGGTCGCCAGCACCTCTTCGGCCGAGGTGCGCTCAAAAAAGAAGAAGTCGTCCTCGGGATCGTTGGTGACCTCGGGCGGATAGCCGCGGTTGAGGCGATGGGCGTTGGCGACGATCAGGCTCTCGCGCGCCTGCCGATAGACCTGGCTCAGTGCCACGACCGGGGCCAACCCCGACGCGATCACGTCCTTGAGTACGCTCCCCGGTCCGACCGAGGGCAGCTGGTCGCGATCGCCGACCAGCAGCAGCGAGCTTTGCGGCGGCAGCGCGTCCAGGAGACTCGAAGCCAGCTCGATGTCCATCATCGAGGCCTCATCGACGATCAGATAGTTCGTCCGCAGCGGAAAAGACTCGGAGCGGATGAATTCGCCGGTATCGGGCGAATATTCGAGCAGCCGATGGATGGTCTTCGCCTCATGGCCCGACGTATCGGCCAGGCGGCGCGCGGCGCGTCCGGTGGGCGCCGCCAGCGTCGCCCTGATTCCGATCGCGTCGAGCCCCAGGATGAGCCGGCGCAGGATCGTGGTTTTGCCCGTCCCCGGACCGCCGGTAATCACCGTCACCCGGCTCCTGAGCGCCGCACGAATCGCTCCCTGCTGCTCGGGTGAAAGCGCGAAGCCCGCGTCCTTCATCGTCGCCGCCGCCATCGCGCGCTCGACCACCTGCGGACCGAGCGGCCGGCCGCGGCTCAGATCGACCAGCCGGCGCGCGACGTTGCGCTCCGCCTCGTGGAGCGCTTTCAGGTAGACGGCGCGATCGTCGTCGACGTCCTCGGCCACGATCACGCCGCTCTTCTCCAGCTCCCCGATCGCGGCGAACGCGAGCTCCGGGTCCATCTCGAGCCCGGTTGTGAACTGATGCGTGATATAGCCGAGCGGCGCGAACACGTGTCCCTCCTCGGCCATCCGTTCGAGCAGGTAGAGAATCGCGCCGCGCGCGCGCTCGATCGAATTGCGCGGTATCCCGAGCCGTTCGGCGATCGTGTCGGCGGTGCGGAATCCGATGCCGTGGATCTCGCGCGCCAGCAGATAGGGATCCCGCCGCACGACCTCGAGCGACTCGTGGCCGTACAGTTGATGGATCCGGCGGGCGTGGACCGCGGCGATTCCATGGCCGCGCAGGAAGACCGTCAGCTCGCGCATCCCCGACGCGTCGCGCCAGGCGGCCGCGATGCGCTCGGCGACCACCGCCCCCAGCCCGCGCACCTGTCTCAGCCGCTCGGGCTCGCGATCCAGCACCTCGGGCAGGCTTTCGCCGAAATGCTCGGCGATGCGGCGCGCGAGCGCCGGCCCGACTCCTTTGATCTCCGAGGCGAGATAGCGTTCCAGCGCGGCGACGCCCGCCGGACGCAGGATTTCGAAGTCCTCGACCTTGAACTGCTCGCCGTAGCGGGGATGCTTCTCGAAGCGGCCGCGGGCGCGCAAGCCCGCGCCGATCTCGACGCCGCCGAGATTGCCGACCACCGTCAGGCGGTCGCCGCCGGCCTCCGCCGGGCGTCTTAAGACCGCCACCACGTAGCCGTTCTGATCATTGATGAACAGCACCTGGTCGAGCGTTCCCTCGACCAGCTCGGCTTCGCGTTGTGCCTCGTTCATCGGCGATAACGGTCCGGCGGACGGCGCGCACGATCCGGTCGCCGGCGCTCTCCGGATGGCATAGGATTGTGCGCCGCCGCGGCCGGCCAAAGCAATTAGCGCGCGCAACCTTCCGAGGAAAGCCGAACCGCAACTTTGAAACTGCGCACGGTTATGTTAGCGGGTCGGTATCATCCAACCGAAGGAGTTTGGCAGATGGCTGATGAGGCGTGGGAAAAAGGGCAGAAGAAACGCGAGGAGTTGTTCGGGCCGGATGGCGGCGGGCGGCTCGACGTAATCCAGAAGTTCGACGAGGGCTTTGCGAAGATCCTTAACAACGTCTGCTTCGGCGACGTCTGGTCGCGGCCCGGGCTGCCGATCAAGACGCGCTCGATGCTCACGATGGCGTCGCTGATCGCGCTCGGCCGCTTCACCCAGTTGAAGGGGCATATGAAGGGCGCGCTGCATGTCGGGGTGACCGAGAGCGAGATCAAGGAAGTGATAATCCACCTCTCGCAGTACGCAGGCATCCCGTTCGCGGTCGAGGCGATCCGGGTCTTCAACGAAGTCAAGGAAGGAAAGTAGGCGCTCGCGACCGTGCAGGCGCCGCCGCAGGAATGCGGCGGCGCCTCAACGGAAAGCACGCTCAGACCGTGTAGATGGGATTCTCGGGGCGCGCGATCAGCGCGTCGCGGTACCAATCCTCGACCGAGCGATTGCGCTCCAGCAATACGCATCCGGCGCGCAGCCGCTGATCGCCGGCCCGCACCCCGGGCGGCTCGCCGCCGCCGTCGCGGAGCGCAATCGCGGCCTCGGCCATCCGGTTGCGGGCGACCACGATCGCGCGGTCGGTCGGCACCAGGTGCTCCCTGGTGCGATCCTGGAGCGGCCCCATACTCTCCTGCAGCGATGAATCCTGGATCGCGAAGCCGAAGATCCCGCTGAACGACCGGCGCTCGCGCTGCGCCGCGCGATCGATCAAATAGTCATTGTCGCGGTTGGCGACGGAGCGCAGCGTCCCCGGCATCACCTGGCCGTGGATGCCCCTGCCGTCCTTCATCGCCTTGAGCTGGACCTCGTCGAGCGGCCGGTCGGCGTAATAGTTGATGTTCCAGGTCCAGCAGTTCTCGTCGTCCATCGGCACGAATGCATGCGCGCCCAGCGCATGGTCGCCGAACGGCGGGATGAAGGTGTACCACGGCATGATGAACTGGGTAATGCGCCAATAGTAACTGTCGGGCTCGCCATTGCGGCGGGTGAGAATGGTCATGCCGCCGGCGGAGTCGCGCACGTCGAAAATCGGATTGGGATCGGCCTTGAGATACTTGTTGGCCGCCGCATCGACGTGCATCGGGTCGATGTCGACTTCGAAGCGATGCACGAACGAGACGTGGCTCGAATCGATCGCGCCCTCCAGCGCCTGCAGGTAGTTGCACTCCTGCCATCGGCGCGACACGTAGGAGTGCGTATCCGGCAGCAGCGACCATTCGAGCGCCGGCGGCTCAGGGCGATAGCGCGGCGGGCCCATGTAGGTCCAGACCACGCCGCCCTGTTCGAGACAGGGATAGGAAGTGAGCTTGATTTCCTTCGCGTACGGCGGCTGCTGC
>JBGPMT010000314.1:0-3982 GCA_041487135.1 Binataceae bacterium (SeqCode)
ATCGCCGCCACGCTCTCGCCCGCGCTATCCGAGCGAATCACCTCGCCCCCGCTCACGACGCCGAAGAAGGCGCCCGGGCTCGAGGGATCGTCGCGCAGCCGCATCACCATCGAGCGCATTCCGCCGCCCTCGGTGACGATCGGCCGGAAGCTCCGTCCGTAATCGTCGCTGCGGTAGAACCGCGCGTCGGCACCCGACGGCCGTGACCAGCTCGGCGGCGGCCCTGCGGCGGCGGCGGTGTAAATCGCGCTCCGGCCATCGGCCTTCACCAGCAGCGGAACCGTATAGCTGCGATTCAGCCCCTCGGTGATATGGCGCCATGAAGCGCCCGCGTCCTCCGACAGGTAGAAGCCGTCGCCGGTGGTGGCATAGAGCCGCCGCGAATTGGCCGGATCCACCACGATCGTATGAATGTCGGTGTAGATGCCCTTGTTGAGCGGCTCGAAGGTTTCGCCGAGATCGGGCGAGCGGAAGACGCCGCCCTCCTCGACGCCGACGTACATAGTGGAACTGTGGTTGGGATCGAACGAAATCGAGCGCACGTGCGGAATATGCGGCGGCGGTGGAAAGGTCCAGCGATCACGCCCCGGGACTTTCTGAAAGGCCGTGCATTCCCGAAACCTTTGTCCCTGATCGGTGCTCCGGAAAATTCGCGCGTGCGAGGTGCCGACGAACACCTCGCCCGGACGCCCCGGCGGCGTGCCGAGCGCCCATGCATCTTCGTCAGTCCCAAGGCTCGGCGTGATGTCCGTCCAGTTCCGGCCGCCATCGCGCGAGCGTGCCAGCGCACCGCGTCCGCGCCCCGACGCCATGAAGCCATTCGCGCCCGCATAGATGACGTTGGGATCGGCGGCGTCCTGCGCCATGCACCAGATGGCCGACGGCTCCGCCAGCACCATCACCGGCGTGCCGCCGCGCGCCGGATCGAGAATCACGACACCCTTGGTAGTCCCGACGCAGAGTTTCATCGCGATAACCTCCTGCTGTTCGTCCCTCATCCGGGCGGAGGCCGAAGTGACGGCTAAAGAGGTGGAAGACAGGCCGAATCGTACTCCAAAGCGGGCCGGACAGAAACCGGGCGCAGCGCTTCAATTCAGCGTTGCGCCGGCCACCAGCCCCTCCGAGGCGAGCTCGGCGGGTGCGACCTTGCGCGGGCTGTCGGCGAGCCGGGCGCGCCTGACCGTCATCGTTCCGTCCGCCAGCGCGACTTTCATGCCCGAGCCGTCGACGGCGACGACCGTGCCCGCGGCCGCATCCGGGATTCCTGATTCGAGACCTGCCTCGTAGAGCGCGAGGCGCCGATCGCCGAGTCCGGCATGCGCGCCGGGCTGTGGATCGCATCCGCGCACCAGGTTGTAGACCTCGCGCGCCGGCCTGGAAAAATCGATCCGCGCATGCTCGGCGCGGCACGGCGGCTCGTAGCTGGCCAGGCTCTCGTCCTGAGCAATCGCGGGCGCCCGCCCGGCCTTGATCAGTTCCACCGCCTCGACCAGGGTCTCGATTCCGAGGGGAAAGATGCGGTTGAAATAGAGTGAGCCGGTCGAATCGTCGGGACCGATCGGCACCCGCCGTTGCACCAGGATCGGGCCGGTGTCGATTCCCCGGTCGGGCCAGAACCAGCTCACGCCGGTCTCCGCGTCACCCCGGATTATCGCCCAGTTTATCGCGCTGGCGCCACGCCGGCGCGGCAGCAGCGAAGGATGAAAACAGATCGACTTGAAACGAGGCGCGTAGAGAATTCGCTCCGGCACGATGATGGTGACGAAGGCCAGCACCGCCAGGTCGGCATCGAGCGACTGGAAGTGCCGATACGCGTCGTCGCCCTTGAACGATCGGGGCTGGCTCAGCGCGAGACCGAGTTCGAGCGCCTTGGCCTTCAGCGCATCGGGCCGTCCGGAGGGCGGGTCGGGCGGCGCGAAAACATGGACGATCTCTTCGCCGCGGCCATGAAGCGTCTCGAGCGCCTTTTCGGCAAATGCCGCCTGTCCGATCAGTGCGATACGCAATCGCTCACCTCCGGTTACGCAACGACGCTACCAAATCGAATTGGCCGCTGCACGCCGAATGCGGTTGGCCTCAAGACCGAACGGATGTTGTAATAGCTGGCGGAGATTCGGAAGGAACGCTGCCGCCGGGCACAATTCAAAGGCGTGTAACAAGACTGTAATGCGATGCGGCTGAAATATCGGTTCGCGTATGAAAAGCTCCTTGCTCCGAGATTACCCGGCCCAGCTCGTGGCATCGAAGTGAGAGGGCCGGCGCTAATCGTGTATGCTCCGATGCGGTCGGCGGAATAACCGCGTGGACCAGTGAGAAACGATGAGTGACAAGTCCGTTTGCGCGATCATCGGAGTCGGCCCGGGACTCGGATTGGCGCTGGCGCGCCGTTTTGCCGCGAGCTATTCGCTGGCGCTGATCGCGCGCAGCGAGGAATTTCTGTCGGCCGCGACCCGGGAAATCGCGGACTCGGGCGGACGCGCGATCGCAGTCGGCGCCAATCTCGCCGACGCGGATCAAATCGAGCGTGCCTTTGGCCGGATTCGCGCTGAGCTCGGAGCGCCCGAAGTGATGATTTACAACGCGGCGATGCGCCCGTTCGGCCGCCTGATGGAGACCAAGCCGAGCACCTTCGAGACCACCTGGCGCGTTAGCGCCTTCGGCGCATTCCTGTGCTCGCAGCAGGTCGTGCCCGACATGCTCAAAGCCGGTCGCGGCGCGATCCTGTTCACCGGGGCGACCGCCGGGGTCAAGCCGTTCGCGACCTCGGCCGCCTTCGGACCGGCGAAGTTCGCCCTGCGCGGTCTGGCGCAGGTGATGGCGCGCGACCTCGGTCCGGCCGGGATTCACGTCGCCTATGTCAATATCGACGGCCCGATCGATAACCAGCGCACCCGTGATCGGATCCCTCAGGCCAGCGGCGACGACCTGCTCAAACCCGCCGCGATCGCGGAAGCCTACTGGCATCTCGCCCATCAGGACCGGAGCTCGTGGACCCAGGAGCTCGACCTCAGGCCGTTCCGGGAGAAATTCTAAGCGACATGAAATTTTTTCGGCTCCTGCCCCTCGCACTCCTACCCCTGTTCCTGACGGCTTCCGCCGCGCGCGTCTCGAGCGCGATTATCGCGCGCGCGAAAGGCCGCATTTCCATCCTGATGGTATGGGATGGGCTCCGCCCGGATTTCGTCACCGAGCGCGACACCCCCAACCTTTTCGCCCTCGAGCATGAGGGGGTGAGCTTCCCGCAGCATCACGCGGTCTTCCCGAGCGTTACGATGGTCAACGCGGCGGCGCTGGCGACCGGCTACCCGCCGGGCGGCTCCGGAATTTTCGGCGATGCGCTCTACCTCCCGCCGGCGCTGGCCGGGCTGGGTGTCGATCCCCGGCTGGGCTGGATCGCGAAAACGGTCAACTTGGAGAGCACGACCCGGCTGGTCGCGCTGAATCAACCGGGCTTGCTCAACGGCAGCCTGCTCGGCGCCGTCGCGATAGGCCAGCGGGTGCGGCACGCCCATGGCTATCTCGCCGTCGCCGGCAAGGCCGGACCAACCTTCCTGTTCGAGAGCGAGCAGTTTACCGATTCGACGCAAGGACCCGGAGCTCCGGGGTACGTGTTGATGGCCGACGACCTCCCGAGCCCGCCGGCGCTCGCGAAACGAATCGGACCGCTACCCGAGAAATTCGCCGGCGGTGTTCCGTTTGCCGCGCGCGACGCCTGGTATGCCGACGCGGTCATCGCCGAGTCTCTGCCTGCCGCCATCGCCGCCAGCAACAGCGGTCATCCGGCGTTGATTGTGCTATGGCAGCGCAACCCGGACTTTACACAACATTGGGCGGGCCTTGGCACCGAAGTGGCGCTGGAGGCGCTGACCCGGGACGATCAAAATCTTGGCCGGCTGCGCGCTGCGATTGCGACTCGCCGGGTCGCGGATCGCACCGACCTGATGGTGGTTTCGGATCATGGCTTCGTGACGCTTGGCGACGC
>JBGPMT010000315.1:0-3969 GCA_041487135.1 Binataceae bacterium (SeqCode)
CGATGGAATCGCCCAGACTATCGAGCGCGAATGGCTGACGCCCGAGATGGTCGGGCAGAAAATTCACGATCTGAAACCGCTCGACCGCCTCGGCGAATACCTCCAGACCGCCTCGCTGCGGACCATGATTCGCCCCGCGCAGCTCGAGCGCATCTGCAACGAAACGGCGCGCTACCTCGAACCCGAGGTGGCCGTCGATCTGATGCGGCGGCTGACCACGGGGGTCAGCAATGTGGGATTGATCGATCGGCTCCGCGCCGCGATCCTGGTCGCCTTGATCAACAAGGAGTGCGCTCGCCTGCGCGACCTGATTCGCGGCCTCCCGAATAACGATGAAATGCTCACCGCGGCCGATGAGCAGATCCACGAGATCGGCGCCCGGCTGCGCGACACCGGCAGCACGATTCGGAAGACCGCTGACCACGGGATGGACGCGCTGGTACGGGAGGTGGTGATCGCCAGCCGGGGCGAAATCGCGCGGATGGTAAAGGAGAACCTGAGCGGACTGTCGAACGAGGCGATTCGCGATCAGATCGAGACGCGCACCCGAACCCATCTCGACTGGATCCGGGTAAATGGCGGCGTGTTCGGCGCGATTCTCGGCTGCGCGTTTGCGCTCCTGAACGCCGCGCGTCCCGACCTTCTGATTCGCCACCTGACCGTCCTCCCCGGGCTCCGGATCTGGTGAACGCGCATCGGCCATCCGCGAGCGATGTCCGCGCCGGGCGGCGCACCATCGCGTCGATCGCTCCGGTTCTGGCCAGCCTCGCGGCGTTCGGGATGTCGGGATGTGCCGCGCGTCCGCCGCGCCCCCTCACGTCGTCTCATCCGCCCACCCTCACGGCTGCGTGGGTCGGCAAGCAGACCTCCGAGATGAGCCGCATCCGGGAGATCACGCTGGCCGTGACCGCCGAGCAAAATAACGTCACCGGCGGGACCTACACCTGCACCGGGGTCAACTCCCAATGCCGGGGAACGTTCGAGGAGGGGAATGTCGTGCAGGGAAATCTGTCGGCCGAACGCTTCTGGCTGCGCGTCCGTTATCCCGATCAATCGACCTGCCTTTTCATGAGCCGGCCGGCGGCCTCGACCGTACGAGTGACCGGCGATTATATGTGCTACCAGAGCGCCGGCCTGATCGAGCACGGATGGTGGGAGGCGGTGCGCCTCCCGCAGTAGCCAGGCGATCCGGATCGGCGGGGCTCAGGCGGAAGCGGCGAGTACCGGGACCTTGTTCAACTCGCCGATCAGCTCATCGGTCGTGCAGACCATCGCGAAGCAGGCCCGCAGAGTCATCAGTTCCGCTTCCTGAATGATGCTGGGCGCCTTGCTCCCGAGCACCGACTGGTCGAAGGCCGCGTTGCCGTCGGATGTAAATATTACCTTGTAGTCGAGCATCATGGCGTCGCGCGCGGTCGTGCCACAACAGATGTTGGTGGCGACGCCCATGATGATCACCGTGTCACGGCCGTGGTAGCGCAGCAGCCGGTCGAGATTCGACGAGCCCGAAATAAATGCGCTGTAGCGGGTCTTCGGTACGATCAGATCCTTGTCGTGATCGACGTCGAGATCGGGGATGAGCTGCACACCCCATCCATCCTCGGTGTAACCGGCGGGATGGCCAACCATGATGGGGTAGAGGTCGCGCTCGTAGCCGATGTCGAGGCCGTCGCGCCGCTGCGGATGCCTTACGACCCAGTTGATCAGAATCCCACGCTCGCGGCATAGCCCCACGACCTGATTGATCTTCGGAACCAGTCCCACCGCCGCCGGAACATAGAACAGTCCCTTCTCGTGGACGAAGGCGTTCTGCATGTCGATGACAACCAGCGCGGTCTTCTCCGGGACGATGTCCCAGATGATGGTCTCGGTGAAAGGATCCCGGCGCATCTCACGCGGTCTGACTCCGTTGATTGCCATCTCCATCCTCCCTCCGCGCTCGCGGCATGGCCGATCTGCCTGGCAAAGCGTCGCACGAGTCCGGATCGGCGGTCAAGAAACGTTCGCGGCGATCGCGCAGCCGCCCGGCGCTCGATCAATTGCTATCGACGATCACTTCGGGTTCGAGGCGGACTGGCGTCGAGAGCGAGGCCGAGACCAGGCAGGCGCGCTCGCTCTTCTCGAGCACCCGCAGCATCCGCTCGCGGTCGGCGCCCGCGGGTATCACGACTCGCGGCCGCAGCACGATTTCAGTAAAGCGGGTGGCGCCGCCCTGGCGATCGACGATGCCCGTGCCGGTGAGCTCGAGCGACTTGAATTCCACCTTGGAGGCGCTCGCGACCGCGCGCAGCGTGAATAGAAAGCAGGTTTCGACGGCAGCCATCAGCATCAGTTCCGGGCTCCAGGCGTCACCCGGTCCGTCGAAGTCGGCAGGCGGCGCGGAGCGGAGATCCTCGACGCCGTCGGCGGACAGGACTGCGTAGCCCGCGGGGCCGCCGGTCAACCGGGTCTCATATCGATGCGGCAGGGGTTTCATGGCGCTCCCCGGATCAATCGCCGGAGGTGTTCGCGCGCTGGTTGCCGAGCAGCGCGGCGAGTTCGACCTGTTTCTGCTTCATCACCGCCATCAGCTGCGGAAAGCCCTGGTCATTGATCACGCGGTTGAACTGGTTGCGGTAGTTCGCGATCACGCTGATATTGTCGAGTGTCAGATCGTAGACCTTCCATCGGCCGTCGACCTGGCGGCTCATGAAGGCAACCGGGATTGGTTGAGCGCCGTTGGCCTGCAGCACCCGCCCCTGCACCTGCATGTAGCCGGGTCCGAGCGGAACTTCGCGGATGAATTCCATGCGCTGGCCCGAATACTCCTGGATCTTGCTGAGCGCCGCGTCTTCCATGAAGGCGGTGAACAGCGTGACGAACTGCTGGCGCTGGTCGGGCGTGAGATTGCGCCAGTGGTAGCCGAGCGTCGAGCGGGCCATCCCTCCGAAATCGAAATGCGGCTCCGCGAGCGCGCGCAGCTCGCGACGCTCCTCCACCAGCGTGAGGTGGGGATTCTGCAGGATCGCGATTGCCTGTTCGATCAGGCCTCGCGCCTGTTCCATCGGATCCGCCGGCGCGACGTCTGCACGCGAAAGATCGATGGTCCCGGCGATTATTCCGGCCGCGAGCAGCGCGCAGATCGCCCCTCGCAGCAGCGGGCGCGCGGACCTGCGTCGCCCATCAACGGTACTCGTTCGGTTCAGCCTGGCGCCCCTACGCAACATGATGGCGCACTCCTTTCTCTCAACTTCTAAAGATAATTCCAGCCCGGATTGATAAATCAACTAGGCGGCAATTCCATTCGTTGGATGCTTAGTCTAGCGCGATTGGCGAGCGAGGTTAAGTTCGCCGTCGCATCGGAAAAGCGGGCGGTCAGCGATCAACCGTCAGCGCGGTCACGCCCGCCACAAGCCAGATCGACAGGGTCAGCGCCGCAAACAACGCCGAGAGCGGCGTCCAATCCGGCATAAAATAGCCGAGCGTGCCGAGCGTGGTTACGAGCACGATTATCGACTTGAGCGCCGCGAACAGCATCCGTCGTATTGAGAATCCGCCGCGGCGCGCCCGAATAGTCGCGTCGAGCAACAGCCCCGCGCCGATCCCGACGATCATCGCGATGGTGGCGGCCCATACCGCCCGGAGCGCCCGGGCGAGCACGTACAGGCGCCAGCCGGTCGACAGCCGCTGGTTGAGAATCGCGAGCACCAGCAGGACCACGATCGCGCTGGCGAGCGCGCGCCAGAACGCGATGGCAAAGCTTCGAGGTCTGATTCCGTAAGCCATGGTCCGCGCCGGCCGCCCGCTCCCGTGCGAACTCTTTACCCGAAGACCGAGCCGAAGGTAAGAGTGAGCGCCCCGCCAGGGCCGCGCCGGTCGAATCGGTGCGCAGGGCGCATTTGACACTTCCGAGCGGGGGTGTTAGCGGAGCATCTATGCCCCGAATGTCTGATAATGGTGGACGGACGGCGGCAGCGCCGGACTTGACCA
>JBGPMT010000316.1:0-3925 GCA_041487135.1 Binataceae bacterium (SeqCode)
CGAGTTCACCGCCGCGCTGTGCGACGCGCTCGGAATCAAGTCGGCAGTGATCGTCGGGCGCTCGATGGGCTCGATTATCGCGATGGATTTTGCCGCGCGCTATCCGGCGCGAGTCGAGGCCCTGGTGCTGATTTCGGCCAGCGCGAAGCTGAGCCTGACGCCCGAACGCCTGGCGGGAATGAAGGCGGTTGCGCTCGGGCGCGCCGCGCAGGCCTTTACAAATGATGGCTTCGCCAAGGCGAGCGTCGAGAAGCATTTCGAGGTCGTGCGCGAATCGTGGATGGAGCAGGTGAAGACCGATCCGCGCGTGCGCTACACCGATCTGCTGGCCTGCGCCGCGGCCGATCTCCGCGACTCGATCGGCGCGATCGCCATCCCGACCCTGGTTATCGCGGGAGCCGAGGACCAGGTGACGACCCCCGCCGATGCCGAGTACATCGCCAGCCGAATCCGCGGCGCGCGCGTCAGGATCGTCGACGATGCGGCCCACAACGCGCCGATCGAGCGTCCGGCCGAAGTGAACGCGGCGATCGAGCAGTTTCTCAAGGAGCTCGGCTGAGCGCATGAGTCTCATCCGCAAAGCCGCCATCGTCGGCGCATACGAGCATCCGACCCGCTTCGCGCCGAACAAGACCATGTTCCAGATCATGGCGGAGAGCGCGCGCGGCGCGCTTGCGGATGCGGGGCTCACGATCAAGGACCTCGACGGGCTCTGCACGACCGGCGTCGGGATGGGCTGGATGGGGCTGCTCGGGTTCTGCGATTACCTGAATCTGACGCCGACTTACGTCGACTCGACCGCGATTGGCGGCTCCTCGTTCGTCGCCCATACCGCGCATGCGGCGGCCGCGATCGCCGCGGGCCTGTGCGAGACGGTGCTGATCGTCTACGGCTCGACCGCCGCCTCGCAGCGCTTCGCGATCGGCACCGGCGGCGTGGCCGGCGGTGCCGAGCCGTGCGACCAGTACGAGCTGCCGTACGGGCCGACCACGGTCGGCTCGTACGCGATGATCGCGCAGCGCCATATGCACGATTACGGCACCACGCCGGAGCAGCTTGCGGAGGTCGCGGTGATCGCGCGCCAACATGCCGCGATGAACCCGGAGGCCAAGTATCGCGAGCCGATCACGATCGGCGACGTGCTCGCCTCGCGGATGGTTTCCGCGCCGCTCCATCTGCTCGATTGCTGCATGATCAGCGACGGCGGCGGCGCGATCGTGGTGACCTCGGCCGGGCGCGCGCGCGACCTGAAGAAGGCGCCCGTCTACCTGCTCGGCGCGGGCGAGGCGGTGCGCCATGCGGCGCGCGGCGTGCGCGATTTCCTGGAGATCGCGGCGGCGCAGTCGGGCAAGCTCGCCTTCGAGCGCGCCGGCGTGACCCATCGCGACATCGGCCTCGCGATGCTCTACGACTCCTTCACGATCACCGTGATCGCGACGCTCGAGAACCTGGGCTTCTGCAAACCGGGCGAAGGCGGCGCGTTCGTGAGCGGCGGGCGCATCCGCTTCGACGGCGAGCTGCCGATCAACACCGACGGCGGCGGCCTCTCGTCGAACCATCCCGGGATGCGCGGCATGTTCCTGTTGATCGAGGCGACGCGCCAGTTGCGCGGTGAGGCCGGCGCCCGCCAGGTGCGCGATTGCCGGACCGCGCTGGTGCATGGCACCGGCGGCAATCTTGGCACGCGCCATTCGGGCGCCACGTTGATCCTGTCGAATCAACCGGGGTGAACGGCGATGGCCGCGGAATCGAAAGCGTACGCCAAACCGCTGCCGCATCTGGACGAGGAGAACCGCCCGTGGTGGGAGGCGCTCAAGCGTCACGAGCTGTATCTGCAGCGATGCCGCGATTGCGGCGCGCTGCGCTACTATCCGCGGGCGCTGTGCCCCGAATGTCTCTCCTCGCGCACCGAGTGGGTGCGATCGCAGGGCACCGGCAAGGTCTATACCTTTACCATCACCTACCAGAACACGGCGCCGGGCTTTCGCGAATCGCTGCCTTATGTGCTGGCCTACGTCGAGCTGGATGAAGGGCTCAAGATGCTGACCAACATTGTCGACTGCCGGCCCGAAGAGGTTAGAATAGGGATGCCGGTGGCGGTGGTGTTCGACGACGTCACGCCCGAAGTAACGCTCGCGAAATTCCGCCCGGTAGCGTGAGGGCAGCATTCCGGATGGCCACGATTCTCGACCTGCACAGCCATAGCGAGGCCTCCGACGACTCGCGCGCGCCGGTTGCGGCCTATCTCAACTGGATCAAGCTGCGCCGCGCCGAGCGCCCGATCGACGGCATCGTGCTCACCGAGCATCGCCAGTTCAACCGCGAGGCCGACTACCGCGCGCTCGAGGACAGGTTCAGCGTGCTGGTGCTGCGCGCCTCGGAAGTCGAGACCGATTACGGCCACATGCTGGTGTTCGGCGTCAACGACGCGATCCTGGCGCGCTTCGATTTCAGCAACGTGCGCCTGCCCGCGCAGGAGGTAATCGACGAGGTCGCGCGGCTCGGCGGCGTGGTCGTGCCGTGCCATCCTGGGCGCCCGACCGTCGGGCTCTGCGAGCATTACGAAACCAAGCCGCCGCTTGAGAATGTCGTGGCGATAGAGATGCTCAACGGCGGGTCGCGCAAGGGCGAAAACGAGCGCAGCGCGGAACTGGTGAATCGCCACGGCTACCGGGCGATCGGCGGATCGGATAGCCATATGGTGAGCCTGATCGGGTTGTGCGCGACGCGGTTCGAAGCCGAGGTGCGCTCGATCGACGAGCTGATGCGCGAACTCAAGTCGGGCCGTTATCAGCCGGTCGATTTCCGGCCGCATCGCCCACCCCCGCGCCGCGCCGTGCCTTTAGCGGCCGGGAACGAGTGACGATGGCATTCGATCAGTCGCTGATTGGCAAGGAATTTGAGGCCACGCAGCCGGTGGCGGTGACCGCCGAGGCGATCGGCGCCTTCTGCCGCGCGCTCGGCGAGGAGAGCGGCAGCTACGGCTGGCCCGGACCTGATGGCGCGGTAATCGCGCCGCCGTCGTTCGCAGTCACGTTTCGCAATACCGACGCCTTCTTCCACTACACACCGCGCTTTGGCCGCGGCTTTGACGCCGGCAAGGAGGTCGAGTTCATCGCGCCGATTCGCGCCGGCGACGAGATCACGCTGACCTCGACGGTCCGCGAGATGTACGAGAAGACCGGCCGCAGCGGCACGATGACGTTCGTGATCCTGCGTTCCACGCTCAGGAATCAGCGCGGCGAAACGGTCGCCCACGTCGACCATCGCTTCGTCCATCGCAACCCCGGCCAGGGCGAATGAGCGCGGCGGGCGGCAAACGTTTCGCCGCGGTCGAGATCGGCGACGCGCTCGGCCCACACGAAATCGTGATCGACAAGGCCCGGGCCCGCGAGTACGCCTCCGTGTGCGGGATGGACTCCGGACGCTTTCACGACGACGAAGCGGCGCGCGCCGAGGGCCTGCCGGGAATCATCATACCCGGAAACTTCAGCTTGGGACTCCTAAGTAAACTGGTCACCGATTGGCTGAGCGCGGGTCGCGGCCGCCTGAAGCGAATCGGCACCACCTATCGCGCGATGGTCTTCCCCGAGCGCCGGCTCTCGCTCCACGGCTTCGTCACTCACGTCGAACCCGAATCGCGATCGGTCGAGATCGATGTGTGGATCGAAAACGAGGATGCCGAGCGCCTGGTGATTGGCACCGCGACCGCGGAATTTCCTCCCGGCGATTGACACTCGATTTTGGGCGATCACCTGAAAAAGATGTAGCGCCACGGACGCCGGAGTCGGTGCGTAGCGTGAAAAGCGGCCGATCGGATATAACAGGCGCGGGAGCGGGGAGGAGATGCGGCCGGAGCGGTGCACATACAACCTGAGCGCGATAGCCGCCGTCCCCAGGACCCGAATTACGCTCGGCGCGCTCA
>JBGPMT010000317.1:0-3897 GCA_041487135.1 Binataceae bacterium (SeqCode)
CGCCCCCATCCCTACGAGTTCGCGCTCTACTTCGACGCCTGAACCACCCTCGCCAAAAGCAATCCACGCGGGGGCGGGCATTATCGCCCACCCCCCCCGCCTGTCTTTTCATTGACGCTACCGACTTATTTCACGGACAGCGGATGCTCCGCACGCCAGGCCGCCGCGACGTCGGCCATCGTGTAGAACTCGACGCCGTCACGCGCGCGGATGTGCTCGATCAATCGCTCCAGCATCAGCATCCGATAGCCCCGCCCAATGCACTGCGGATGCATCGTCAGGCAAAAGACGCTGTGCCCGATTCGGTCGTAAAGATAATCGAAGTCTCCGGACCAAATTTCGTAGACGCGGGACGGGGCTGCGAGTCCCGGGTTTACGCTGTGCCGCGTCCAGACGTGCTCGAACGCAACGAAGTCGTCCAGTCCCCAGGTAAAAGGGATCTCGACGAGCCCGACTTGGTCCAAACAGGCAGGGTCCCTTTCGCCGCGCGAGAGCGTGCTCGGCGAGGTCATCCGGAAAGTGCCGAGCCAGACCGAAACCTATTTCGCCATGTGGACACCCGCGGCCGTCACGAGCCGCCGTTCTGTCCGCCGCGGGTTTCCAGCCGCGACAGCCGCTCCTCGAAACGGCGGTTGTCTTCACGCAGTTTGTCGATCTCCTGGCGCATCCGGCTGGTCTCTTCGCCGCGCGTACGGCCTTCGACAATCGCGGCCGCGGCTTCGCTCGCGCGCCGCCGGACGCGGCCATCGAGGTCGCTCTGCTCGAGTCGCCTGAGCGCACCGAGCGCGCGTGGATCTCCGATCTGTTCGAAGGCGCCGGGAATTCGAAGGCGCATCAAGAACTCGGGATCGTCGGCCAGCGGGATCAGCAGGTCGAGGATTTCGGCGCGCCGGCTCTCGCCGAGCTCCGCCAACTTCGCCAACCCACCCACGGCGGCGACGCGCGCCCGCGGCGGCCGGCCGTAAGCGATCATCTCGCGCGCCACCCCGATTGCGCGCTCGTCGCGCAGCTCCGCCATCCCCGACAGCGCGTGCGTCGTGATCACCTGATGATGCGAAGGCCGCCCCATCACCGAGCGGAGGTTCTCGAACGCCCGTCCATCGCGGGTCTTGCCGAGCGCGAGCGCGGCCTCGGCCTCGACGAAATAGCTTTGGTCGCCGCGATCAAGCAGGCCGATCAGCGCGGAGGCGGCCTCGGGATGTCCGCGAAATTCGCCGAGCGCCCGCACCACGGCGCGCCGCGCTTTGGGATGCGGGACGGACAAGCCCTCGATCAGAGCCGCCATCGCGGCCTCGGTCCGGATCGCTGCGAGCGCCTGGGCCGCGTCGGCCTGCACGCCCCAGAAGCGATCCGTGAGCATCGCCGTCTTCAGCGCGGCGATCGCGGCGGCACTCCCATCTTTGCCGAGTTCGCTCGCGGCCTCGCCGCGCCCGATGGCTTCGGGAGCGTGCTTGAGGACGGTTTCCAGCGCTTCGCGCGGGCGCTTGTGCTTGATGGTCTTCAGCAGGTCATGCCCGGGATCGAAGCGCACCGCCTTGGAAGCCTTCGCAGATGGAAAATGAAAGGTATGCTCTTTGCGGTTGATCTCCACCTGATGGCGGGTCTCCGCACCCTCGGCGTCCATCAGCGCGATAACCGCCGGAAAGCGAAACAGCACGGTGGCTGCGTTCACCTGATGGGTCTGCTTGACGGTCACGCTCGCGATCTTGCGCTTTTCGTCGTACGAGCTGGTGACCTCAAGTTCTGGATGGCCTTCCTTGTAGACCCACTGATCGAAGAACCAGTCGAGATTGCGCCCGGTCGTATCCTCGAACGCGCGCTGCAGGTCCTGGGTGATTACGTTCTGGCCGCGATGGCGGGTGCAGTAGAGGTTGAGAGATTTGAAGAACAGCCGGTCGCCTTGCAGACGGCGCAGCATGTGCAGCACCAGGCCGCCCTTTTCGTAGAGGAAGCGATCGAACAGCTCGATCGGCGCGCGGTAGCGGTTGTGCACGATCGGGCGGCGATAATGATGGGCGTCTTCGCTGAAATAATTCGCGCGATCCTGGCGCAGGTTCCATGCGAACTCGTCCGCGCCCAAATCCTCCTCGCACCAGAGCGCTTCGAAGTAGGTGGCGAAGCCCTCGTTCAGCCAGGCATGCGCCCAATCGCGGCAGGTCAGCAGATCGCCCCACCATTGATGGGCCAGTTCGTGGGCGACCAGCGGATCGCTGGAAAAATCGAGATGCGCGCGAGCGTCGTGCAGCGTCTCGGCGGTCTGCGTGGTTGCCGACGTGTTCTCCATCCCGCCGAAAATGAAATCGGTGACCGCGACCTGCGCATACTTGGCGTAGGGGTAGGGCACGCCGATGACGCGCTCGTAGAACTGGAGCATCCGCGGCGTCTTGCCGAAGGCGCGGCGCGCATCGTCCTCGCGTCCCGGATGGACGTAATAGAGCACCGGCACGGCGCCGGCCTGATCGCGGAGCTCGACGAACTCACCAGCCGCCAGCATGATCAGGTAGGCGGAATGCGGGATTTCCTGCCGCCAGTGAAAAGTCCTGGTCGCGCTCGCCGGGCCCGGATTCGTCGCGATCAGCTCGCCGTTGGAAATCGCGATGAACCGCTCGGGCACCGTGACGATAACCTCGCTGGTCGCCTTGTTGTTCGGATAGTCGTAACAGGGAAACCAGTAACGGCTGTCCTCGTCCTCGCCCTGCGTCCAGGCTTCGACCGGTTTGTCGGGGTAGGCGGCGTCGGGACCGACGAAGTAAAGACCGCGCCGCGGCCGCACCGCCGCGTAATCGATCGCGAGTTCGATCTCCGCGCCGGCTTTGATCGGATCGGACAGGGTTACCGCTAGCTTGCCGCCGTCGGTCGTGAAGTCGACCGGCCCGCCGGCCGCTCGCACCGCCTTGATCTCCAATTCGGCCGCGTCGAATTCCAGGCGGACAAGGTCGTCGACGATTGCGGACAGGCGATGGGTCGCGGTGCCGGTAATCGCGCGGCGTTCGAAATCGAGCGTGACCTCGAGCCGGATATGACGGATGTCGGCCAGCCGGTCGCGAGCCCATTGCGGCTCCACATGGTCGGGCTGAAAAGGACGGCGCCCGGCAAGCAGGGAGTGAAACGCCTGGCGGTCGCCGAGCTCTGCGGCGAGCTGATCTACGAATCGCGGCTTGTGCATGGGAAAGCATCGTAGAGAGCGACCGGCCGCGCGCGCAACCGCGGATGGCCGAACTTGACCGCCAGACCGCCGGCTGCGAGATTTGGGACCGTGCGGATTCGCTTAATCGCTGCGGCCATAATCGCCGCGCTCGTGGTGCTCGCGCTGTTCTTCATCAACCCGGCCGGACGCCCACGATGTACCGAGCTGGACGGCGCCGAAACCCTGAGCGTACCGCTCGACGCGCTTGCCATCGGCACGCCGAAGTTCTTCTGCTTCCACGACCATCGCGGTGAGAAACTTCGCTTCGTGCTGGCGCGCGGCACCGATGGCAAAGTCGGTGCGGCCTTCGATGCCTGCCGCCAGTGTTACAAATATCGTGAGGGCTTCACCGCCGCGGACGGAAACCTGGTCTGCCGGCTGTGCGGCAATCGTTACCCGGTTGAGCAGATGACGACGGGCAAGGCCTCGTGCGCTCCGGTTGCGCTGGGCGCGGAGGTGAAAGACGGGGCGGTCAAGGTCAGGGTCTCAGAGCTGAAGAACGGCGCCTCGCTGTTCTGATTTCCGGGTTGTCTTCGGCCTCGCCGCCCGCAAAACACCATTCAGGCGACGAACCATTATCCAGGTGCGTTTGAGAGGGCAGCGGGATTTGGTGGACGCACCTGGACTCGAACCAGGGACCTCTTGCATGTGAGGCAAGCGCTCTAACCAGGCTGAGCTATGCGTCCACCGGGAGACGGATTATCGCGCCG
>JBGPMT010000318.1:0-3888 GCA_041487135.1 Binataceae bacterium (SeqCode)
GTAAACTGCGCTTCGGAATCTACAGCGAGATCCAGAACGGCTACGGCATCGACTACGCCAAGACCGTCTGGGAAGTCTTCGGCCTCATCGAACAGGCGGATCAGCTCGGCTACGACATCTTCAGCGTAATCGAGCATCATTTCTTCCAGGAGTTCAGCATCTCGACGAACCCGCTCGCGCTCTTTTCGGCGGCCGCGCAGAAGACCCGCAACATCCGGTTCCGAACGCTCTGCCATACGCTGCCCTTGCGCAATCCGGCGGTGCTCGCGGGCGAGATAGCATTCGCCGATATCATGACCAACGGCCGGCTCGATATCGGCGTTGGCCGCGGCCACGCCTGGGAATATCCAGCCGCGGGGATCCCGATGGAGGAGACGCAGGGGCGTTATGAAGAATCGCTCGACATCCTGGAGCTCGCCTGGACCCGCGAGCGTTTCTCGTACGACGGCAAGTATTACAAGCTCAAGGACGTCTCGGTCGTGCCCAAACCGATACAGAAGCCCTCGCCACCGGTCTACATGGTCGGAACCAGCGGCGCGGCCTTCGAGATCGGCGCGCGCAAGGGATGGGCGCTCGCCTTCGGCGGTCCGGCGCCGGTCTCCGCCTTCAAGCCGGGCATCGATCGCTACCGCGAAGCCTGCGCCAAGTACGGTACCAAGCCGATCGTCGCCTGTGTGCGGACGGTCTATATCACCGAGGACGAGCGGCGTGCCCGGCTCGAATGCGAACCGGCGCTCAAGCGGTTCTTCGCTTACAACGCGAGCGCGATATCGACGTTGCGCGGCGACCCCGGAATCAAGCAGCGGTTGCTCGACAGCAACTACGCCTTCTACGCCGGCGAGATGATGGAAATGATGCGCAAGCTCAGCTACGAAGAGATCGTCACGCAGGATTACGCCTTCGTCGGGACTGCGAGCCAGGTGCTGGAGCAGTGCGAGGCGCTCCGAAAAGCGGTCGACATCGACGAACTCCTGATCATCAACCACTTTGCGAATATAGAACTTTGGAAGGCGGCGCGGACCCAGGAGCTGTTCGCTCAAGAGGTCATCCCACGGCTGAGGTGATACCCGGCGCTGGTGGTGCGGGTGTGGGCCTGCATCTCGCCGAAAGGAATTCGTGATGAAGCTCGGAATCTGTCTCCCGCAGATGGGCAACGAGGCCGGCCCGGAGCCGATCGCCAGGTTCGCCGAGGCGGCCGAAAAGCTCGGCTACGATTCGCTCTGGACCAACGAGCGCCTGATGTGGCCGCTCAAGCCGCGCGAGCCGTACAGCGACACGCCCGACGGTCTTCTGCCCGCGGTCTATCAGCGCATCTTCGATGCGATCGAGACGCTCACCTTCGTCGCCCCGCTCACCCGGCGCGTTCAGCTCGGCACCAGCGTAGTCGTCGGCCCCTATTATGGTCCACTGATATTGGCGCGCCGGCTCGCGACCCTCGACGTGCTCTCGGGCGGACGCGTGATATGCGGGATCGGCATCGGATGGTCGAGCGACGAGTACGAGGCCTGCGGCATGACCAAACGGGGGCTCGAGGCCCGGATGGCCGAGGTACTGCAGGCGATGGTCGCGATCTGGACCGCGGAGACCGTCGAGTTCCACGGCAAGTATTACAACATCGCGCCCTGCAAGATCGGTCCCAAGCCGGTCCAGAAGCCGCATCCGCCCATCTATCAGGCAGCCTTCACGGAGAAAGCGATGCGCCGTGCGGCGCTCTATTGCGATGGATGGCAGCCGCCCAACCCGGCGAGCTGGAAGGAATTTGATCGCCAGTGGCAGTTCATCCGCGATACCGCGCGCGCGGCCGGCCGCGATCCCGCCGCGCTGAAAGTCGTGATGCGCGCCCACGTCGACCTCGACGAGCATCCGCGGCCCGCCGCCGGGCGCATCTTCGACGGCACCTTCGAGCAGGTCATGGCCGACGTCAAAGACGCCCGTGACCATGGCGTCGATCACCTGTTCTTCGAGCTCGGGTTCACGCCGGGCATGACTATCAAGAAGATGTTCGAGCAGATGGAGCGGTTGCGCGCGGTCCAGTAGATGCGGGAATATCGGGAGGCGCTCGCGTCTTGAAAAACTAACCGGAGGCCGACGAGACCATCATGGCTGGCAAAGGTAAGATCCTAAGCGGCTACATCGCGCCGCATCCTCCCCATCTGGTGTACGGCGAGAACCCGCCGCAAAACATCCCGCGCTCGACTGGCGGATGGGAGGTGCTGCGCTGGGCGTACGAGAACTGCCGCGAGAAGATCAAGGCGCAGAAGCCCGACGTGATCCTGGTGCATACGCCGCACTGGATGACCGTGGTGGGCCATCACATCACGCGCGTGCCGCGGCTTAAGGGGCTGTCGGTCGATCCGATCTTCCCGCACCTGTTCCGCTACAACTTCGACACCGCGATCGACGTCGAGCTGGCTGACGCGATCTACGACGAGGCGATCGCCGAGGGTCTGACCGCGAAGAAGATGACCAATCCCAACTTCCGGCTCGACTACGGCACCATCGTCACGTCGCACATGCTGAATCCCGATTGGGATATTCCGATTGTCAGCCTCTCGGCCAACAACTCGCCGTACTATTTCTCGCTCGGCGTCGGAATCGAGGAGATGTTCAAGCTCGGCCGCGCGACCCGCCGCGCGATCGAGAAGACCGGCCGGCGCGCCGTGCTGGCCGCCAGCAACACGCTCTCGCACTTCCATTTCGATCGCGAGCCCGATCCCGGGCTGCCCGAGGATATGAGCAAGGAGCACGTCTTCAGCCACGCCAACTACCTGTGGGATATGCGCGTGCTGCAGCTCATGCGCGAGGGCAAAATGGACGAGCTCCTGAAGGTGCTGCCCGAGTTTATCGACGCGACCAGCGCCGAGGTGAAGTCGGGCGGGCTGTTCTGGATGCTCGCGGCGATGGACTTCCCGACCATCCCCGCCAAGGTCCATGGCTACTGGAGCGTGATCGCGACCGGCAACGCGGTCGTCGAGTGGGATCTCTCGGGCGCCGGCAACGGCCAGGGAGCACACGCGCATGCCTGACGGGCGCATCGTCGGGGGCTACATCGTGCCCGGCATGCCGCAACTGGTGCTGCCCCGCGATTCGACCAGCCGCGCGGAGCTGCGCAACGCCTGCCGCGCGGCCAGCGCACACGCGCGCGAAGCGCGGCCCGACGTGCTGGTGATCTTCAGCACGCAATGGATTTCGGTGCTCGGCCATATGGTGCAGGCGCGCCCCAATCCCAAGGGCGTGCACGTTGACGAGAACTGGTACGACCTGGGCGATTTGCCTTACGATTTTCGCACCGACCTCGAACTCGCCAATCGCACGATCGAGCTTGGCACCGCCGCCGGACTGCAGGTGCGTCCGGTCGATTACGAGGGCTTTCCGGTCGACACTGGGATGCTGGTCACGCTCGAATTCTTCAACCCGAAGAAGGAACTCCCGGTGGTCGGCATCTCGTGCAACATCTACGCGGGACGCGACGAGGAACTGAAGCTGGGCAAGGCGGTCGGCGACGCGGTGCGCGCGCTCGGCCGGCGCGCCGTGGTAATCGGATGCTCGGGGCTCTCGGGCCACTGGTTCACCCACGACATCCAGGAAAATGAGGACCGGATCGTCGGCGAGGTCGATGACGCCGAGAACCGCCGGATGCTCGATCTGATCGCGCAGGGCAAGTGCGCCGCCGCGATGGACGCGGCTCCCGACTATGCGCGCAAGACCGGCGCCGACATGCAGTTCAAGGCGCTCTACTGGCTGGTCGGCGCGCTCGGCTCGGAAACCGCCAAGGGCAAGGTCCTGGGCTACGGTCCGATCTGGGGCAGCGGCGCGGCCGTGATCGAATTCGCGGTCTGACCGGCGGCGGCCCGCCGCTCGGGTTTCCGGGAGAATTTATGGCGGGGA
>JBGPMT010000319.1:0-3884 GCA_041487135.1 Binataceae bacterium (SeqCode)
CATCGTGGCGCGCCGCCTGGCCGAGGGCGCCAAATTGCCCGCGCCGCCCGCCGCCGAGGCGCCGCCCGCCGCCGACGCTCTCGACACCATCGACGACACCGATTTGGCGCGGGATTGAGCGGCACCGAATCCTTCACCCGGAGGAAAACGATGGCGCGCAAGCGGATGACCGAGGACGAAATCGTCGCGATGTTCCCGCGCATCAGCAACTGGGGACGATGGGGCGCCGACGACCAGCGCGGCGCGCTCAACTTCATCACCGCCGAGCGCCGCGCCGCCGCCGCGCGGCTGGTGCAGTCGGGCGAGCCGGTGTCGCTCTCGCGGCCGGTCGCGACCGAGCCGGCCGCCGATAATCCGCGTCCCACGACTCACCTGATGATCCGCTCGGGGCGGCTGGGCCATCCGCTGGGAATC
This sequence comes from Binataceae bacterium (SeqCode), assembly GCA_041487135.1. Classification (GTDB taxonomy): domain Bacteria; phylum Desulfobacterota; class Binatia; order Binatales; family Binataceae; genus JAJPIG01. Next base: position 415 of record JBGPMT010000319.1, read on the forward strand.
CAGGGCTCCGCCGACTATTTCGCCACCGCGCCGCACGGTTTCTCCGAGACCCATCTCGACGCGCTCTGCCATTATTTCTGGGACGACAAGATGTACAACGGCTTTCCCTCAGCCGAGGTCAATTTCCAGGGCGCTCATCGATGCGGCGTCGAGGTGGCGCGCGAAGGAATTATCGGGCGCGGCGTGCTGCTCGACATCCCGAAGATCCGCGGCGTCGAGTGGCTCGAGCCGGGCGCGCCGATCTTCCCCGATGATCTCGAGGCCGCCGAACGCGAGCATGGTGCGCGCATCGGCGAGGGCGACATCCTGCTGGTCCGCACCGGGCGCGCCCGCCGCCGCCGCGAGCGGGGCGGATGGAACGTCCTCACCGAGGGATTGCCGGGACTCGATGTAAGCTGCATGCCGTGGATTTTCGAGCGCCGGGTTGCGCTGCTGGGCTCCGACGGAGTCAGCGACGTGATGCCCTCGGGTTACGGCCACGGCCTCAACCTGCCGGTGCATACCTCGACCCTGGTCTGGATGGGCGTCTACCTGCTCGACAACGCGGATTTCGAGGCGCTGGCCGAGCGATGCGCGCGGGCGGGGCGCTATGAGTTCATGTTCATCCTGGCGCCGCTGGTGCTGGAGCATGGCACCGCGTCGCTGGTGAATCCGATCGCGATGTTCTGAGGTTTCCGGTCCGCCGGCTACGAAAGATCTTCGTCAGGAGACGATCATCTCGAACCAGTTCGCCTACGTGGCGAATCTCGACGACGCTTCTCGCCGACTACGATACGAGTTTTTCCGTCCTCGACTGGAGCCGAGCGAGCACAGAGAGCGAGGCGCAGCGGAGAGATCAACGCGGAGCGATTTGCAGGGCTGAACACCCTGCCTCGCTCCACGTGCCGACCCTCCCTTCAGGAGAAGGTTGCATAGCTCGACACGTCGAGTTGTCACCTCTCCTTGTCCCAGGAGAGGTCGCCACGAGCAGCGCGAGTGGCGGGAGAGGTCGGTCTGAATTCGGTTGCGCCACAAGGGCTTCACCGGCGCGCGTCGGACCTCTCCCCAACCCTCCCCTTGGACAAGGGGAGGGGATCAGCGGTAGAGTTCGCAACAGCCTTCAGCGCGCCCTAGTCGGGTGCAGGGCTCAGCTCCGATGCCTCGCCCGTAACCGGGAGAGGCGACCGAGCATTTTTTGCGAGGCGGTGAGGGTACCTTCCGCGGCGTGCATCATGGCTGCACGCCGCGTCAGGATCGCACATTTCACGAATTCAATAATCGCGCGCCACTAACGTGGCTGCGCTGAGCAAGGAACCCTCACCGTCTCGCCAAAGGATTGGCTCGACTGCCTCTCCCGGTTACGGGCGAGGCATCAAAGAAAGTCAGCGATTATCGGGATTCCTCGCTACGCTCGGAATGACGAGAAATGCTGTCCACGATGACCTTCGCTAGGGCGGGGTCTCCTGCGGGCTGTAGCCGAGCTTGCGCAGGATGCTAATCGCCTGGCTGGTGCTGAAGGTCGCGCGCTCGGCACCGAGTCCGACGCCGACCGCCTGCTTGACCGGGAAGCGCTTGCCGCCGATCTCGACCCAGTACTTGCGAATCGGCTCGGGATCGATCTTCTTAAGCTGCTCCTCGAACTGCGCGGGGGTCACTTCGTAGCGCGCGCCGCTGAGGACGAACAGATGCGCGCCGCTCGGCGTCTGGTAGGAAGAGACCTCGTGCAGGCGGCTCAGGAAGCCGGTGTGCCGCGCAATCGGAACCAGAATCGCGATCGCGAATACGATCATCAGCACGACAGCGATGATCCGGCGCCGTCGCCGGTGGGCAGCGAGGGCCTGGCGCGCCTCTTCGGCCCCCAGCGCGTCGGCTTCCGCTTCGGCGGCGACTGCGATGCGCTCGAGCGGATCGCGCAATCGTGCAGCCCGGTCGATCGCGTTCATCAGATGGGCGGTCACATCGAGCAGCATCGATGCGAGCCACTCGGAGGAGAGTTTCGGCGGCGCCGCCGCGGGCTCGACGGGGCCGCTGCCACGGTTCGTGGTATCGGCGGTCCGCGAAGGCGGTCGGGTCGGCTTGTCTTCTTTACGAGGCGTACTCGCCACGATGCTCTCCCATCGTCGGGGCGGCCGGTATGAAACTATTGGATAACCGCAGAGATGACCAGCCAGGCCCTTGACGGCGCGAGAGCCGCGGCCACCGGTTCAAGTCCAGTTCCAAAGCGAAGCAAGCCTATGACGCGCAGAAAATTCGTGCGGATGGCCGGATCGGCGATCGTCGCGGCGAACCCGGGGCCACCTCGACCTGACGCCGGCCTGAAGGCTAGGGACGAACGATCGGCGCGGGACGAACGCCTGTCAACCAGCGCCGCATCGGCCGTCCGATGAAGAGCGCGGCCCGGAACAGCGGCATCAGGATGAGATGCATCAGCTTGCCGAACGGCAGGTAGATCATCAAAAGCTCGACGCTCAGCAGATGCGCCGTGAGCAGCATCGCGTACGGCCCGACCGTCGAGGCGCCGCCGAGATGCGGGAAGGCGAGCATCCCGGTCACCACCGGCGCGAAGACCAGGGTCCAGGAGAGGTAGTCGTCGAGCGTCGAGAGCTCACGCCGCGTCCGCTCCGAGAGCCGGTAAGCCAGCACCCATAGCATCGCGATCACGGTCGTCGCCGAGGCGAACCATATTATCCCGATCGGCAGCGACGGCCAGCCGATCCCGGTCAGGTCGCGAATCAGGAGGATATGCGGCGCGAAGCCGAAGACCGCGATGAACAGCGCGCCATGCATCAGGAAGCTGTCGAGCTTCCAGCGCTCACCGGGGATTCCGAACTCCTTGCGCGCCCAGTACAAGTCCTGGTCGCGGCGGATCGCGATCGAGAAGGCCAGGCGGGCGCAGAACCCGGCGACCATCACGAGCATCGCGGCATGGAGCGCGGGACCCTGGGCGAACGCGAGCAGATTCATCTGCTTACTCATCCGGATCGCGGCGGCGGAAAATCGCAACGCCGATCGCGGCGCATAGCCCAAGCGCGAGACCACCGGCCGCCGCCGCGCCCCAGGTGCGCGGCCGGTTCCAGTCGCCGGGCATCTGCGCGCGAAGCTGAAAACTCGGACTCTGCCGCAACATGATCGTGTGACAGTCGAAGCAGGCGAGCCGGCGAAATCCGCGGGTCTCGCCATGCCAGAACGCTTCGTCATGACATACCAGGCAGGCCTGGTTGGCGCGCTCAATCGGCTGGTCGGGCACCTCTCGGAATTCGATCAGGCCGCCCATCCCGATTCCGCCGCCCGAGATCGCATGATTGCTGCCCGGCCCGTGGCAACCTTCGCATCCCAGCTTCGAGATCGGATCGCTCGGCTTGGCGAGGAACAGCTGGCCCATCTTGGTATCGGCGAACGCGAGCGTCTGCTCCTCGTGGCAGGCCTCGCAATAGAGGCTCCCGATGTAATGCGCGGGCGGGCCGGCATAGCCGCGGATCGGCACCTCGTTA
>JBGPMT010000320.1:0-3883 GCA_041487135.1 Binataceae bacterium (SeqCode)
CCGTGCAACTCGACGAAGTTTGCAGAGGTGTGGCGGAAACCTTCTGGTCCTGCCTGGCCTACGACGTGATCGGCCGTGGTGTCGCCGGTCGCGCCGTGGAGAACAGCGATCCAAAAAGCGGCTGCGATCGGCACGAGCAGGAGAGCGATCGTCCGGTTCCGCGCCCGCCCGCCGATTTTCGCACCGCCCGCTGCGCCCGGCTCATCCTCGACCCGCGCCGCGGCGCCCGAAGAGCAGCGCCGCGCAAGGGCGCGGGATATGGACCAGGCTGAGCGAAAAAGGGCTGTCAATTTGGCTTGCGTACCCACTCCGATGACTGGTGAGGACTTCCGACTCCTTTACGATCGCACTTGCAGGCGGGTCAAACGGCCGGCGCCGGATTGGGAGCGTCTCGCGGGGTGCTCCGGTCCGGAGCGAAGAATCCCCGGTGGTGCCTGGCCAAGATTCATCTGAATCTGCGGCCCTTGACCATCGTGCGGAACGAATGATAATGATTATCACCTGCGATGAAAGTGCAGATGGTAAACGATGCCCGGCGGGCGGACTACGCGGCCGGGCGGATGGCCGAGTTCGCCGAGCGCTGCCATCGCGGGGGCCTCGCCGTTACCCCGCAGCGCCTCGCGATCATCCGCGCGCTGCTCGCCGCCGCCGACCATCCGCGCGCCGAGGCGATTTACGCCGCGGTGCGCCGCGAGCATCCGCATATCTCGCTCGCCACCGTCCATCGCACGCTCGAGACGCTGTGCCGGATCGGCGAAGCGCGCAAGGTCACCGCCCTGCACGACAGCGCCCGCTACGACGGCAATACCGCGCCGCATCATCATGTGGTATGCGTCGGCTGCCGGCGGATCCGCGATATCGAGATTCCCGGAATCGAGCGGCTGCTCGACGGACGCCACGAACTGGGTGAATTCCGGCTGCTGGGCTGCGCGCTCGAGGTCCACGCGCTATGCGCCGACTGTCAGCGCAGGAAACAGCGAAGCCGCACGACCCAAGCCAAGCAATTAACTTAGGGAGGCCAGAAGGATGAAGTCACTCAAAGGAACCAAGACCCATCAGAATCTCAAGGACGCGTTCGCCGGCGAGAGCCAGGCCAACCGCCGCTATCTCTACTTCGCCAAGGTGGCGGACGTCGAAGGTCAGCCGGAAATCGCCGGACTGTTCCGCGTTACCGCCGAAGGCGAGACCGGCCACGCCAACGGTCATCTGGATTACCTGAAGACCGTCGGCGACCCGGTCACCGATCTGCCGCTCGGCGACACGGCGCTGAATCTCAAGTCCGCGGTGCACGGGGAGACCTACGAGTACACCGAGATGTACCCCGGGATGGCCCGAGCGGCGCGCGATGAGGGCTTTGCGGAGGTCGCCGACTGGTTCGAGACCCTTGCCAAGGCCGAGAAATCGCACGCCGGCCGCTTCAGCAAGGCTGCCGGGACGCTCTAATCGGGCGGGCGGAACTCTCAAATCGGGCGGGATCGACCCGCCCGGCAGCCGCGAAGGGCCGGGATGGCCGGCCCTCTCGTGCTTGCCCTTAAAGCATCGGGATCGGCGGGGCGCCGGTCGCCACCGTCCGCCGCGCGGCGCCGTGGGTCGGCTTTGAAGTTACCGCGCCCCGCATGGAACACACCGCATGAGTCGCATCGAAGGCAAACCGACCGACGGATTATCCTACAGTCCGGCCGAGCCGAAATACTGGGACCAGGCCGGCCTCGCCAAGGAGATCGATCGGGTTTACGACATCTGCCTGGGCTGCCGGCTGTGCTTCAACCTGTGCCGCTCGTTCCCGGAGATGTTCGACGCGGCCGACGCCAAGGAGCAGGAGGTCCGCAACCTGAGCGCGGCCGAAAAGGAGCGCGTGGTCGATCTCTGCTACGGTTGCAAGCTCTGCTATCTGCGCTGCCCCTACACGCCGCGCGACGGCCATGAGTTCCAGCTCGATTTCCCGCGGCTGATGCTGCGGGCGCGGGCGGTCAAGGCGCGCGAGCAGGGCATCGGGTTGCGCGAAAAGCTGCTCGGGAATCCCAACCTGCTGGGCAAGCTCGGCTCGATGACGCCGGGACTGGCGAATTGGGGATGCCGCCAGCGCCTGCAGCGGGTCGTCATGGACAAGCTGCTCGGCATCGCGCGGGACAAGCAACTGCCCGAGTTCGCGGGCCAGACGTTCGAAAAATGGCTGCGGCACAATCCGCTGCCGGCGGCTCCCAGCGCGCCCGCGGCCAAGGTGATTTTGTTCTACACCTGCTACGGCAACTATTACGGGCCGGCACCGGCCCAGGCCGCGATCAAGGTGCTGGCGCGCAACCGATGCGCGCTGGCGTGCCCGAATCAGAACTGCTGCGGAATGCCGGCGCTGGACGGCGGTGACGTCGGCTTCGCGCAGAAACAGGCGCGCGCCAATGTCGCCGCGATGCTCCCGCTGGTTCGCCAGGGCTACAAGGTGGCCGCGATCAATCCGACCTGCTCGCTCACCATGCGCCAGGAATACCCGGGCCTGCTCGGCACCGACGAGGCTCGGGAACTGGCGGCCGCGGTGGTCGACACGCACGAGGTACTCTATGACCTGCGGCGCCAGGGCCTGATGGACCGGAACTTTCGCTCCACGCCCGGGTCGGTCGCCTACCATCTGCCGTGCCATCTGAAGGCGCAGAATATCGGCATGCGATCGCGCGACCTGATCCGTTCGATACCCGGCACCGAGGTCACGACCGTGGAGGCGTGCACGGCGCACGACGGGACCTGGGCGATGAAGAGCGAGTTTTTCGAGCTGTCGATGAAGCTCGGCGCCAAGGCCTTTGCCGGGATGCGCGAGGCGGGGGCCAAGGTGCTGGCGACCGACTGTCAGCTGGCGGCGCTCCAGATCGAGCAGGCAACCGGCCTGCGCCCGCTCCATCCCATCGAAGTGCTGGCCCGGGCTTACGAGCCCGACGGCTTTCCGGAACCGGTGCCGCCGCCAGCCCCGGAGACTCCGACTGGACAGTCATCGCCATGAGACCGATTGAAGCGGACGAAATTCTCGCCTATCCAGACTACCAGCGGGTCAGGGAGCGGCTGCGCCCGCTGTTTATCGCCGAGAAAAACCGCCGCCGGATAACGGTTGCGGACCATCTCACGCTGATGTTCGAGAACAGCCGCACGGTCTGGTACCAGATCGAGGAGATGCTGCTTACCGAGCGCATCAGCGAGCCCGCCGCAATTCAGCATGAGATCGAGACCTACAACGAGTTGATGCCCGGTGGCGGCGAGTTGTCAGCGACGATGATGATCGAATTTGAAGACCCTGCGGAGCGCACGGTGCGCCTGCGCGAGTTGATCGGAATCGATCGCCACCTTTGGATTGCGATCGAAGCGCGCCGGATTCCCGCGCGCTTCGATATCCGGCAGATGTCGACCGAGCGGGTCAGCGCGGTTCAATTTGTCCGCTTTCCGATCGCGATCGGCCGCGACCGGTTTCTGGAGCAGGCGAGAAGCGGCCGGGTGGCGATCGAAGTCGACCATCCAAAACTTGCCGGGCGTCGTACGCTCGAGGCCGAATTGGCGATTAATCTCGCCGAAGATCTTGTGAGTTGACACCTGTTCGTCCCTGCCCAGGGAGCTCCGCGTTCCAGCCATCTGTCAGCCGGCTGTTCGGTCCGGTGATTTTCGGGTCCGGGATCTTCATTCCTCGTATCCTCGGGCCAATCTCCTTTGACTTGGCTCCAACTTTGCTTAATCTTGTTCTCAGTCAAGTCTGACCTGATGATTACGGAGGGGTTAAGCGAGGCGGTAGCCGCCAAAAAGCTCAATCAGCTTGGGCTTCCGGGCCCGGAGCGGGTCGGCGGCAGTGAGGTCGATGGGGATACGATGTCCCAGGTTGAAGCTTCACAATGGTATCTGGTGCGCACCA
>JBGPMT010000321.1:0-3849 GCA_041487135.1 Binataceae bacterium (SeqCode)
CGAAAGCCTGCGGCGCGCCGGTGTCGCCGACCTGCAATTGGTCGATCTGGAGCCGAAGCGTATAGGGATTGAAAGCGACGCGTCCCACCGCGATCGGGCGATGAAGACCTGCTGCCACCTGCGTGGTGGCTATATACCGCAGCAGGGGAGGAACGCCGAAGAAACCGCCCAGGCTGTAGAGCACGAAGATAACCAGCAGCGTGATGCTCAGCCGGCGAATCCATCGCGAACGGAATACCTCCGGCACGCGGGCGGCGATCCCGGCGACGTACCTCATCGCCGTCGTCTATCGACGCCTCGGCTCGATGTCAATCGAGCAGGCGCGGAATGGAGAACGGGGTGGAGGGCGTGACCGGCGGGATTCCGCCGAATCACGCCGCGCCGCGTTTCATCTAGTATTTCAGCAGGACGTTCTGCTCGCGTTCCAAAATTTTCCGCACCGCCGGACGCTGCATCATCCGATCCTTGAACTCGCTGTATGCCTTGAGCTCCTTCATCGGCAACTCAACCCGCGCGCCCCATCCGTAGAACACCAGCGCGTAGCCGTCGCAGACCGTGAACTGCGAGCCCATTATCCACTGCTGGCCTTTGAGCATCGCGTCGATTTCCTGGCAGTTGGCGAAGAAGGTCTTGCGCCCGGTTTCCTTGACCGACGGCTGGGCGGCCGGGTCCTCGGCGAAGCGTTCGGGACGCGCGATATGGGTGAACGAGGGATGCACGGTGTTCGAAAACCAGGCCATCGTCGTGAGGCATCGCGCCTCGCCCATCGGGTCGGTCAGCATCAGTTTTTTCTCGGGAAATCGTTTGGCCAGGTAATTCAGGATGGCGACGTTTTCGGTGATGACCGTGCCATCGACCCGCAGCGCGGGCACCTTGCCGCGCGGATTGATCTTCAGATAGGCCTCGCTTTTCTGCTCACCCTTCGTAATCAGGGTCGCCCGCGGTTCGTACGGCGCACCGGTCTCCTCGAGACCGATATGCGACGCCATCGAACAGGCCCCGGGCGAATAAAACAGCTCAAGCATCTGCAAATACCTCCTGTGTGGTTGCAACGATCTTGAATCGTCGATCCGATCCGTCCGGAAAGCAAGCTACCGGTCCTGATATCTCTTTTTCGGCCGCACAGCGGTACGGCAGGCTTGCGCTTTGCGCCTCCGCTGTCCGATATTCTGATGGCGGGCCGCGGTCGAGCGATGCTCGATGAAAGTGGCCGCGATGGAGAACAAAAAGCGAAATGCAGATTCATGCCTTTCACTTGATGCCATGGCCGTATCTGCCGCCCGATTTCGACGACACCTCCAAGTTTCCGTCCTCGTGGGTGACGTTTTCGAACTCGCACTACGATCCCGCAAAGGGCCACGACCTCTACAACCGCTATCTCGACGAACTGGAATATTGCGAGGAGCTCGGCTTCGACGGCGTCAGCGTCAACGAGCATCATCAGAACACCTACGGCACGATGCCGGCGCCCAACCTGATGGTCGCGGCGCTGGCCCGGCGCACCCGCCGCCTCAAGCTGCTGATCCTGGGCAATGGCCTGCCGCTGCGCGACCATCCGCTGCGCATCGCCGAGGAGCTCGCGATGCTCGACGTCATGAGCGGCGGGCGGATCATATCGGGCTTCGTGCGCGGAATCGGATGCGAATACTACTCGATGGGCGTGAATCCCACCTTCTCTCGCGAGCGGTTTTTCGAAGCGCACGATCTGATCGTCCGCGCCTGGACCGAGCCCGGCCCGTTCGACTTCGAGGGCAAGCACTACCGCGTCCGTTACGTCAACATATGGCCGCGGCCGCTCCAGCAGCCGCATCCGCCGATCTGGATTCCCGGCTTCGGCAGCAAGGAGACGGTCGACTGGTGCGCCCATCCGAGCCGCAAGTACCCCTACCTCGCGACCTTCATGCCGCAGGAGATGGTGCGGATGTTCTTCGACTGGTACCGCGAAGCGGCGCGCGGCTACGGCTATGAGATTGCGCCCTCGCAGCTCGGCCATCTGATGCCGATGTACATCGCCGAGACCGACCGCGAGGCGGTACGCGACGGCGCGCAGTACGTGCGCTGGCTCTATCATCGCGGGCTCCGCCATTCTTTCCAGATGCTCTTTCCGCCCGGCTACAGCACCATCCCGACCATGACGCGGCTGGCGGCCGCGGCCAAAAATCTCGATTACGCCAGCATGGACTTCGAGACCATGAATGCGCGCGGCTATTGCATGGTCGGCAGCCCGGACACGGTGCGGCGCAGGCTCATCGAGTCGATCAGAGCGCTCGGCAACGGACTGTTCCTGCCGCTAATCCAGATCGGAGACATGCCGCACGATCGCACGGTCCGGAGCATGGAACTTTTCGCGCGCGAGGTGATGCCCGCGCTTCGCGAGGAGTTCGCATCCGCCGAGGTCCCGGCGCCGGCGGCGACGGCGTAACCCCTTCCGGCAGGTGCCGGACCATGCCCTTCGAGCATATCGGTCGAGGTCGAGTACGATATTTTGCCCGCGGTCACAGACTGCCGCGACGCGCTCGAATCGAAATCGCGATCGAGCAGGCCCCAATCACTCCCGTGCGTCTGATACAACTATTGAGTCAATCGCCGAAATGGCGTGCGATAATCGATGTCGGCGGATATACCGGCGCAGGCAAATGATCGATTGAACGTTGACCGTTAGCGAGGTGGATTCTGGTGGCCAATCATGATGTCGCGCTGATCGACTGTGATGGACATATTGTCGAATCGATTCCCGAGCTCGGCGAGTTCATGGATCCGGGAATCCGGGTGTTCACGGAATCGAACCGCGCCTTCTCCCAGAGTATCGCGGTCTTCCCCGGCCTCGACGGCATCCATCATCTGACCGGCCTGCCGAATAATCCGGTCGAGCGCCCCTCGCGCGCGCAAAGCGGCCAGCGCCTGGGCTCGGGCGAGGATTGGGCGGCGCTGCTCGATCGCATCGGGCTCGAGCACTCGGTGCTGTTCACCAGCGACGGTCTCGCGATCGGCACACTCAGGCTGCGCGACTACACGGTGCGGCTATGCCGCGCCTACAACGACTACGTCTCGGAGCGTTTCCGGAAGGTCGATAAGCGGCTCCATCCGATGGCGCTGATCCCGATGCAATTTCCGGCCGACGCAGTGCTGGAGCTCCGGCGCGCGGTCAAGGAGCTGGGCCTGCCCGGCGCGATGGTCACCTCGACCGGATTGCCGCTGCCGCTGGGCAACGAGTTCTACTGGCCGGTCTACAAGGAAGCGGCCGACCTCGACTGCCCGATCGCTTTTCACGGCGGCTCCAACCGCGGAATCGGGGTCGACAACTTCACCAGCTTCGTGGCCTCGCACATCGTGCATCATCCGGTGGCGCTGATGTACGCGTTTCTGACGCTCGCCTACGAGGGCGCGATGCAGCGCTATCCCAGCACTCGCTTCGCCTTCCTCGAAGGCGGCGTCGAATGGGTGCTGCTGGTACTCGAACGCGTCAAGCGCGACCAGGTCTTCTTCCAGGCCGAGTCCGTGCGCCATCTGTTTGAAAACGGCCGCGTGCTGGTCGGATGCGAAGGCAACGACCACGCGATTCGATACCTTGCCAAGGACATCGGCGTGCAATTCCTCGCCTTTTCCTCGGACTACCCGCACGAAGCCGGGGCCGAGGACGTGCAGCGCGAAATCGAGGAGACGCTCGAGGAACCGACGCTCTCGCACGAGGACAAGGCCGCTATCCTGAGCGGCAACGCGCGCCGCTTTTACCGGCTCTAGACCGCGGCAGTCGCGCCAGGGATTTATCAAGCCGCTGGTGCGCTTGACCACGAACGCCTCGCCGCGTTCCAGGAGGTCGCCGACCGCCTTCCATGCTTCTCCGCGACC
>JBGPMT010000322.1:0-3824 GCA_041487135.1 Binataceae bacterium (SeqCode)
AGCCGCTGTGCAATAGCTTGCGGCCCTCGATGAGGCCCGCGCCGGCGATTATCGGGGTAGCCATCAGGAACGAGAAGTTCGCGGCATCCTCTCGCTCCAAACGCATGATGCGGCCCATGGTGATCGTCGAGCCGGAGCGCGAGACGCCGGGGATGATCGCGAAGGCCTGGCTAAGGCCGATCAGTGCCGCATCGAGGAACGTCATTTCGCTTATTTTTCGTCTCGTCGGCATCACACGATCAAAGACCCATAGCGCGACCCCCAGCGTCGCCAGCATCGCCGCAATCAGGGGGGGCGAACGAAAGGTCGTCTCGGCCTGCTTCTCGAAGAGCAAGCCGATAATCGCGCCGGGTACGGTCGCGACCGCTACCAGGGCCAGGAGCCGGCGATTCTCCCGATCGCCGTTGGCGAGCGACGCCGCCATCCTGACCCAGGTGCTCCAGTAGTAGACCACCAGAGCCACCAGCGTACCCAGATGCAGCGCCACATCGAAGGCCAATCCGGGGTCGTCCCATCCCATCAGCCAGGGGACGAGAACCAGATGAGCTGAGCTGGAGACGGGCAGGAACTCGGTCAACCCCTGGACGGCTCCCAGTATCATCGCTTGCAATGCTGAGAACATAGCTCGTTTAAAGTCTTGTAATCATCTCTAGGATAAGACTGTGGATATTTCGCAGCCTTTGACTGCCCTAATCTTCCCTCACTGAACATGCAGGCTTGACGGAACCGCCCCCGAATCTACAATATTGAGAGCGTCGAGGAGGGCGACGGCCAGCGAACTTGGAGGCGCTGCTTATGGCCCGAAACATCAGAGGCAAAGTCGTTCCCTTACGGGAAGAAGACCATGTCGTCGAAGACCTTCGGCAGGCTCGCGAGCTCTCGGAAGCGCTCATTCACGCGAGGCCACGTCCGTTTCCTATGGTCTCGACACTTCCTCGGCTGCCGGCGATGATTCCCGATGAGATTCTCGACTATTACGGATGGGTTTTCTGCCAAGGGGGATTTTCGAACCTCCAGATGACGTTTGAGCAGTTCCTTACGGTTGTGGCTGCAGTCAGCCCCTCAGGGCTGTGCCCTGAATATGACGGTTCGGACAGTCTCGCGGCCCGGGACTGAAGCTCTATCGCTGAGAACGAAGCCCGATTCCCACTCCATTTCCGGTTCCTAACGCGGGCGGCTAATGCCCCGGAGAGGAACCGGCCGTCGACGCTCCCCCTTGTTTCACCAGACCATTTCTCACCCAGATCGTCTGGAACGGCGCGACGTCGGTTGGCGACTTCAAGCCGTTGTCCCGGGCGATAATCTGCCAGTTGTCGGCGTTGCCGGTCGCCCGCAGCGCCAGCCCCTTCAAGTCCTCGTTCGGCAGCAGTGCGAAATTGATACCGCCGGCGGTGGGCGTCTCGGCCTGCGGCGGATAGGCTCTGGCGAGCTGATCGATCTGATCGAAAAGGTGGAGCTTGCGGCTCGCCTTGTATTCCTCGAGCTGCGCCTCGGCTACGTTCTGGCCGCGGACGTTCACCACGATCTTGCTCCGGCTGCTCCCTTCGGGAACGACCTGCACCTCGTAGCGGTAGCGCGGCAGGTTCCCGACCAGGCTCGAGATGATTCCGACCGGCAGGTTGATGTCGCTCCAGAGCGTGACCAGGCTCTGGTTGTTCGGAGCCGTCTCGAACAGTATTCCGTCGCCGCGCAGCGCGTCTTCCGTGAGCAGGAACGCCTGATGGACGGGGAAGTCCATCTGATGCTCCTCGCCGAGCGTGACGTCGTCGGCCCGGGCGATCGACGCGGTTGCGGCGATCGCGGCGCCTGCCGCGATCGCGAGCCACCACGCCGCGATCCTTCGCAACCCGGGGAGCGTAGACGCGAAAATCATTGCAGGCTTAGGAAACCATGCGACTTCCAAACGCGCAAGCGTCGGACCATCGCGCGCGCAGCCCGGCGAATTTCCGATATACTGGCGCGAACCAGAAACCGCCGGTGGCCTTTCTCCGCACGCCCGGAGTTGCGTGCCGCCAAATCTCAAGCTGGTTAGGACCTCCTGATGAGCCAGGCTCAAGACTCCGCTCCCCGGCACGCGGTCGCCGTAATCGGCGCCGCGACGGCCGGTTCGGAAATCGCCGGCATCCTCGCCGCGCGCGGCTCGCTCGTGATCGTGATCGAGCAGAACCCCCGCCCCTTCGGAAAGATCGAGGACGGGCTCCCGCGCTGGCACGTCAAGCAGCGCCGGGACGAGTACGACAAGATCAACTCCAAGCTCGACCATCCGAATATCGAGTACCTGCCGATGACCCGGATGGGCCGCGATCTCGGCTTCGACGATCTGCGCGAGCGCTGGGGCCTCAGCGCCGTCGTCATGTGCAACGGGGCCTGGCGCGACCGGCCGTTTCCGGTCGAGGGCGCCGACCAATACATCGATCGCGGCCTGGTCTACCAGAACCCGCTCATCTACTGGTTCAACCATTATCGGGAGGCGGCCTATAACGGGCCGCGCTATGAGATCCTGCCCGGAGTCGCCGTGTTCGGCGGCGGCCTCGCCTCGATCGACGTCGTGAAGGTGCTCCAGCTCGAGATCACCCTCAAGGCGCTGGCGGCGCGCGGCATCAAGGAGGAGATGCTGCGCCTGGAGCGCGAGGGAATCGCGCCGGTGCTGGAGAGCCACGGGCTCAAATGGGCCGACCTCGGCGTGGCGCCCTGCAAGCTCTACTACCGGCGCCGGGTGCTCGATATGCCGCTCTCGGACATCCCGGCGGACGCCAATCCGAAGCGGGCCGAGGTGATGCGCCAGGCGCGTGCCAAGATTCTGGAGAAGGCCCAGCGCAAGTACCTGTTCGAGTTCCAGGAACGCAGCGTGCCGACCGGCCTGATCGTCGAGGACGGCCGCATGGCGGGGGTCAAGCTCAGCCGCACCGAGATCGTCGACGGCCGGGCCAACGTCGTCCCGGGCAGCGAGCAGGAGCTGCGGGCGCCGTTCGTCGTAAGCTCGATCGGCAGTATCCCGGAGCAGATTCCCGGCATCCCGCAGCGCGGCGAGATCTACCAGTACGTCAAGCAGGAGGTCGGCCTGCTGATGGAGGGGCGGACGGCGGTGTTTGCGGCGGGCAACGTGCTGACCGGCAAAGGCAATATCAAGGATTCGCTCGAGAGCGGCACCGGCATCGGAATTCACGTCGCGGAGAGCTACCTGGGCCTGACCGGCGACCAGGTATCGCTCAGTGAGGCGGCGCGGGAGGCGGCCGCGCGCGAGGGCGAGATCATCGCGGAGGCGGTCGACGCGCGCGCGCCGTTGGATTCCGCAGCGATCGCGCAAATCCTCGCGCGGGTGAAGGAGCGCCAGCGCGCGGTCGGCTATGGCGGCAGCTACCGCGAATGGATCAGGCGCGTCACGCCGCCCGATTTGCAGTAAGCGGCGCGGTCGAATCGAAGCCTTATCTAAGCGCAGAAACCTACCGATCATTGGATCGGCTTGCCGGCGTCGTCGGTAACCTGCTCCCGGTCGACTGTATACACGACAGGACCCTGACTCGCCTGGACGAGGCCGCTCTTTGCGGACGACGCCACCTCGCGATCCGGGTCGTGGCTCAGTGTTCTTAAATATTCGATCGCATCCGGGGTCCCGATGTCGGCGAGCACGTCGGTGGCGAATTCGCGATCAAGGGGATCGTCGCTGTCCGCCCATTTTATTGCATCGGTCATCCCGGCATCGCGCGAGATGCGGAGGAAACGCTCGATCTTGGCCGCTTCCGCCTTGGTGCAGTCCAGTCCGTCCGAGCCTGGCGGAGGAGCCTCCGGCGGCTGCGGCGGCGGCGGAGACAGTGAAAAGCGCC
>JBGPMT010000323.1:0-3823 GCA_041487135.1 Binataceae bacterium (SeqCode)
CGTCCACGGCTGGATGAACTTCGGCGGCGCCCGGATGTCGAAAAGCTCGGGCAACGTGCGCGACCCGGTCTCATACGAGCGCGCCTTCGGCCCCGACGTGCTGCGCTACTTCGTGATGCGCGAGGTGGTCTACGGGCTGGACGGCGACTTCTCCGAAGAGCGCCTGATCGAACGCTACAACGCCGACCTCGCCAACGACCTCGGCAATCTCGTGAGCCGCGTGCTCGCGATGGCGCAGCGCTACTTCAAGGGCGAGGTCACCGCGGCGCCGGGCATAGATGATGATCAAGAACAGGATCAAGCCCTGACCACTACCTTTGCCTTCTTTCAGCAGACGGTCGATATACATGTCGATCAGCTTGCGTTTCATCGCGCGCTCGACGCGATCTGGGGTGCACTCGACGTTGCCAACAAGTACGTCGCGGCAACTGCTCCGTTTATTCTGGCACGCGATCCGGCCAACCTGCCGCGCGTCGCAAAGATAATCGCCAATCTGCTCGAGGGGCTCCGGGTTGTAACCTACGTGCTCGAACCGTTCATGCCGGTTACGGCCCGCCGGATGGGGGACATGCTTAACCTCGATGACGACCTGCTGCGCAAGCCGTTCGGCGAAGGGCTGAAACCCGGCCATCGCGTGAAACCGCCGGTCGCGCTGTTCCCGCGAATCGAGAAGACCGCGAGCTGATGGCGCCGGCGCGCGCCGCCCTCCACGATGGCGAGCCTCTGCGACAGCCACTGTCATCTGGCGGATGAGCGCATCCATGCGGATCTCCCGGGCGTGCTCGATCGCGCCGCCGCCGCCGGAGTCGGCCCGATCGTGGCGGTCGGCGCCATCGGAACCATCGAGACCGACCGGCTGACGGTGGAAATCGCCGAGCATCACGAGGGCGTCCACGCCGCGGTCGGGGTTCATCCTCACGACGCCGCCGCGTGCGATGAACGGCGTCTCTATAATCTCCGCGCGCTGGCCCGCTCCGGGAAGGTCGTCGCGATCGGTGAGAGCGGCCTCGACTTTCACTACCTGCGCTCGCCGGCCGAGGCTCAGGAACGGGCGCTCAAGCGTCATCTCGAGCTCGCCGCATCGCTTGGGCTGCCGATCGTGATTCACTGCCGCGACGCAGAGCGGCGCCTGCTCGAAATCCTGCGCGAGGTCGGTGTTCCGCCGGCGGGCGGCGTAATCCATTGCTTCACCGGCGACGCCGCCGCCGCGCGCGACTTCCTCGCACTCGGCTTTCATATTTCGTTCTCCGGGATCGTCACGTTCGGAAACGCCGCATCGCTCCGAGCGGTCGTGCCGCTCGTCCCGGAGGACCGCCTGATGGTCGAGACCGACGCTCCCTATCTCGCGCCCGAGCCGTATCGCGGCCGGCGCAACGAACCCGCCTATCTGCCGCGCACGCTCGAGGTTGTGGCCGGGCTTCGCGGTCAGGAGCCGGCGGCGCTCTCCGCGATCGTGACCGCCAATAGCGCCCGGCTGTTCAGGCTGCCGCCGCCTTGAACCGCCCGGCCGTTCGCCCCAGGTGCGGCATTTCACATCCGGGGTGGTTGTGGGGTTATAAGGTTCGAGATGGCATCGATAAGCAGCCTGGCAATTCCGCCGACCTTCGAGGATGCGGTAAGAAGTCACGAGCGCGGGCTGATGCGCTATCTGATGCGCACCACTGGCGACCGCGAGGACGCACTCGACCTCTTCCAGGAGACGTGGCTGCGGGCCTATCGCGCCTACCCGGCTCTCAAAGCCGGGACCACATTGCGGCCGTGGCTTTTCAGGATTGCGCTCAACCTGTGCCGCAATCGCGCGCGCGATCGGATGAGACGGGCGCGCGTGATGGTTCACGACGGGCACGAACTGGTCGATCGCGCGACGGTTCCAGGCGGCGACGATGGCGCGATCGCGCTCGGCAGCGCGATCAACGCATTACCGCCGAATCAGCGGCGTTCGCTGATCATGCGAAAGCTCGACGGCCTGAGTTACGGCGAGATTGGCGCCTCGCTCAAATGCTCGCCCGAGAGCGCGCGCGCCCATGTTTATCAGGCACTCAAGAAACTCAAAAGCGCAGCAGACTGAAAACGGACGGGTAAGATTATGAGCACAAGCGCACGAAATCGGGAGCTCGGCGGCGAGCGGACTATCGACGCCCTGGTCGAGATCGCGCATCGGCGGATGGCGCCGCGGCTGGCACGAGTGCGGCGCCCGCAGGCCCGGGTCGGTGTGGTTCCCTCGCCGCTGGGGAGATTGCTGGTCGCGATGAGCGAAGCCGGGATCGCGATGATTTACTTCCTCGATGTCCCGCACGGCAACGCTGCCGATGCGATCGCGATGCTGCGGCGGCGTTTCGAGGCGATCGAGGACCAGCCCGCGGTGGCCGGGATCGGCGAAGAGATCCGACGGTTCGTGGCGGGCGACCTCGCGGCCCTCATCACGCCCGTCGATCTGAGCCTGGTCGTGAGTCCCTTCCAGCGCCGCGTGCTCGAGCGGCTGCGCAAAGTGCCGCCGGGAGCCGTGATGTCCTACCAGGCGCTGGCGGCCGCGATCGGCGCGCCGCGCGGCTCACGCGCCGTTGGGAATACGATGGCGTCGAACCCGGTGCCCGTCTACGTGCCGTGCCATCGCGTGATTCGTTCGGACGGGTCGGTGGGCAACTATGGCGGCGGGGTCTCCTCCAAGCTGAGGCTGCTGCGAGCCGAGGGCTTTCGGATCGGCGAGGACCGCCGCGTCGCGGCCGGCGCCGTCCTGGGCCATCAGCGCACCCGCATCTACTGTCGTCCCTCATGCAGCGCGGCCCGGCGGGCCGACCCGGCGAGGATGATGATTTTTGCCGATTCCGCGCGGGCGCGGGGCGCCGGCCTGCGCGCCTGCCGGCAATGTCTTCCGGGCTAGGCGGAGGAAACCCGAGGGAATTGGGGACTGAAAAGTAGCATCGGGAGCGCGGCGTAAGGGCGGCGCTCCCGGCGATAGTTATCGGGACGGAGCAGCTTGCGTTATTCGGTCTCGTTCTGCTGCTTCATCTGTTCGATCTCGCGCTGCTGCTGCTCGATCTGCTGCTGCTGTTGCTGGATCTGTCCCTGGGTCTGCTGCTGCTGGGCTTCGGTGCTCTGCATCTGACTGCCGACCAGGAACCCGCCTCCGGCACCCAGCGCGCCGCCTATCGCCGCGCCGGCGCCTGGCGCGCCGACCGCCGCGCCGATGATCGCGCCGGTAGCCGCGCCGAGACCGCCGCCTATAAAGGTACCCTTCTCACGGGTGCTCAGCGGTTGCCCCGAGCATCCAGCGACTATCAAGAGCGCTGCTATGACGAAAGCTGTGCGAGCGATTCCGCTTTTGTGCACGGTAGCCATCTTTCGCATCTCCGAATCCCCTTGCTGGCTGCCAATTTCCGCCAATCAGCCTACCCGCCATCCCCGACTGAGGATATATCGCCGCTGCAGCGCGGTTAGGACAGGTGGGCGGGGACGCTGCTGCACGCACCCGAAGCGGCCTCAGGCGTGCCGCTGACATCAAGCATCGCCGATGCATCCTGCCGCCAAGAGCGCCATCAGTGCAAGCCCCCGAGGTTGCCACCGGGCGCAACGGCGGAGCCTGAGGCCGGCGCTGCTCGCGGCAGGCCTACGGAGAGCTGTGAGGTGGGCTATTCGGTCTCCTGCTGCTGCCTCATCTGCTCGATCTGCCGGCGTTGCTCCTGCAACTGCTGCTGTTGCTGCTCGACCGCCTGCTGGGTCTGCTGCTGCTGTCCTTCGGTGTTCTGCATCTGGTTGCCGACGACATATCCAGTGCCGGCGCCCAGCGCCCCGCCGATCGCGGCTCCGGCGGCCGGATGGCCTA
>JBGPMT010000324.1:0-3814 GCA_041487135.1 Binataceae bacterium (SeqCode)
AAACTCCGCCCAGCGGATAGGTCGCGGCCAGCCCGGTCACAACGATCCGAAGCATCGCTAAAGCGCCACCTCCCGGTTTGCGGCCAACCTTCGTCAGCCGGCCGCGGCGATTTCGAGCAAGTAAGGTCGCGCGCGTTCGACCGCGATCCGGCGCTGGCTCAGCCGCGTCTGCTCCTCCTCGCTCAGCTCGGCCAGAAAGCATCCGCGCTCCGGCAAGAACAACACCGATCGATAGGGAAAGCCGGGAGTAATCGCCGGATAGGCCGAATGCGGGATGATACCGTCGAGGGTTCCTTCCGCGACCTGCTCGCGCACTTCGCCCCGGATACGATAGACCAGCGCCAGCGCGTTTCGAAGCCGCGCGGTGCGGCGATTCTCTTCGACTTGCTCCATCCGGCGGATTACTTCGGCGACCAGTGCCCGGTCGGCGGCGCTTCCGAGCCATCGATGGGAGCGAACGCCGGGCTCGCCGCCGAGCGCGTCGACCTCCAACCCACCGTCGTCGGCCAGGGTCGCGAGCCGCGAGCGCTCGAAATAGTAGCGCGCCTTTAGCATCGCGTTCTCGGCGAAGGTGGCGGCGGTTTCCGCCGGCTGGTCTTCGATTCCCACGTCGCGCAGCGAGATCGCCTCGAGCGCGAAATCGCGCAGCAGCCTTCGATACTCGGCGAGCTTCGCCGGATTGGTGGTCGCGATCAAAAGCCTGGTCATGCTAATCCGCTTTTCGGCCGCGAAGACGCGTACCCGATCAACGCCGGGGCTGATAGGTAAACTTGAGCGAGGCGCGATCCTGATGTTCTTCGAGGGCCAGTTCTATCAGGCGATCGATCAAGCGCGGAAGCGGCAGGCCCGAAACTTCCCACAGCTTGGGATACATGCTGATCGAGGTGAAGCCCGGGATAGTATTGACCTCATTGACGAAAATCTCGCTCAGGTCGCGGCGTGCCAGAAAATCCACTCGCGCCATCCCGCGCAGGCTCAGCGCCTTGAAAGCGGCTACCGAAAGGGCGCGGATACGTTCGACCACTGCCGGCGGTAGCACGGCCGGGATCCTGCACTCCGCCCCCTCGGGGTCGAGATACTTCGATTCGTAGCTGTAGAAATCGTGGCCCCGCTTCACGACTATCTCGCCCGGTTGCGACGCCTGCGGCCGGTCGTTGCCGAGCACCGCGCATTCGAGCTCGCGGCCTTCGCACGCTACCTCGATCAATACCTTGCGGTCGTATTGAAAAGCGTCCTCCAGCGCGCCGGTCAGCTCCTCGGGATGCTTCACCTTGCTGATTCCGATCGAGGAGCCCAAAGCATTGGGCTTGACGAAAACCGGATAGCCAAGCTCCTCCGCCAGCCGTGAGGCGAGACGAGGTTGTTCGCGGTAGTCGCGGCGCTCGAGCGCGACGAACCTCACCACTGGGATGCCGCAATCGCGCAGCAGGCGCTTTTGCGCCTCCTTGTCCATGCCCAGCGCGGAGCCGAGCACGCCGGCGCCGACATAAGGTATCCCGGCCAATTCGAGCAAGCCCTGCACCGTGCCGTCTTCGCCGTAGGTCCCGTGCAGGACCGGAAAGATGACGTCGATCGGGGCGCTCAAGTCCGAGCCGCTATCCGATACAACCGCTTCGCGGCCGGCGGCTTCGACCGCGTATCGGACCAGGCCGCCGCCGGCGGGATGCGGCAGCAGGCTCACCGGGACGCCGGCCCCGTCGAGCTCGGCCCTGCGCTGAGTGGCGTCGCTCAGAACGCGCATCGCGTCGGCGCGAAAATACCATCGGCCGTCGCGTGCGATACCGATCGGCACGATCTCATACTTCGCCGGATCCATCGCGCCCATGATCGTCAGCGCCGAGCGAAGCGAGATCTCGTGCTCGCCCGAACGACCGCCGAAAATAACCCCAACTCTGATTCTGCTCATCGCTAGCGCAATCCGCTCTAGCCGGGCCCCTGGTTGAAAGAAACTCCTCAGGCCAAATGCGCACGAGCCGGCGACGCCGGATTAGGACCGGCGACAGCGGCGCTTCGACGATGTCCTGTGCGCGGATGCGCGGACGACCTGACAGTGAGGAACAACCCTTCGCGACCTGGGCGGCTAGCTCCGGTAATTGGGCGCCTCCTTGGTGATGAATACGTCGTGGACGTGGCTCTCACGCTGGCCGGCGTCGCTGACTCGGATGAATTTCGCGCGGCGGCGAAGCTCGGCAAGATTAGCCGCGCCGAGGTAGCCCATCCCGGACTGCAATCCGCCGATCAACTGGTCGATGGTGGAAAAGAGCGAGCCGCGGTAGGGTACGCGCCCTTCGATGCCCTCGGGTACGAGCTTGGTCTCGGGCACTTCCGCCTGGCCGTATCTATCGCGGGTGCGCTCGGTCATCGCGCCCAGCGAACCCATACCGCGATGAAGCTTATAGGTACGGCCCTGGTAGAGAATGGTCTCGCCCGGACTCTCCTCGGTACCCGCGAACAACGAGCCGATCATCACGGTGGAGGCGCCTGCCGCCAGCGCCTTGGTGATGTCGCCCGAGAACCTGATACCGCCGTCGGCGATTACCGGTATCTTGCGCGGCTCGGCCGCCGCGACGCATTCCATGACCGCCGTTATCTGCGGCACCCCGACGCCGGAGACCACGCGCGTAGTGCAGATCGAGCCCGGACCCATCCCGACCCGCAGCGCGTCGGCGCCCGCTTCGATCAATGCTTGCGCGCCCTCGCCGGTCGCCACGCTGCCCGCGACCACTTCGATCTCGGCGCATTCGCGCTTGGTCGCCTTCAGCGCCTCGATAACGTTGTGCGAATGGCCATGCGCGGTATCGAGGCACAGCACGTCGACCCCGGCCCGTTTCAGCGCGGCCACTCGTTCCTCGCGATCGGTTCCTACTCCGATCGCCGCGCCTACCCTCAGCCGTCCCATCTGATCCTTGCTCGAATTGGGATGGCGCTCGGCCTTGTCCATATCCTTGACGGTGATCAGGCCCCGCAGGCGCTGTTGATCGTCGACCAGCGGCAGCTTCTCGATCCGGTAGGCCTGGAGCATCTCCTTGGCCTTTTCCAGGTCGGTGCCGGGTTTGGCGGTGATAAGTTTGGTCGTCATGACCTCGCGCACCAACTTATCCAGACGCTTCTCGAAGCGCAGGTCGCGATTGGTCAGGATGCCCACCAACTTGCCGCCCTCGATCACCACCGGCAGGCCGGAGATTTTGAAGCGATTCATAATCGCGAGCGCATCCTGGATTTTCTGGTCGGGATGGACGGTAACCGGATCGGCGATCATGCCGCTCTCGAATTTTTTTACCGCTTCGACTTCGGACGCCTGCTGCTCGATCGAAAGGTTGCGATGGATGAAACCGATGCCGCCGCTCTGGGCGATCGCGATCGCGGTGCGGGATTCCGTGACGGTATCCATCGGGCTCGAAACCAGCGGAATGTTGAGGCGGATCTTGCGGGTCAGGAAGGTCGAGACCTCGCACTGATGCGGCAGCAGGTCGGACGCCAGCGGCAGCAACAGCACGTCGTCGAAAGTCAGACCCTCCCGGAGCTCCTGGTAGGGCATACGCTTCTCCTCAAAAAAACGAAGAGCCTGCATTCATTGCAGGCTCCGGACTATGCGGATTGGGGCGCCGGGTATTTTCGTGGATTGATGCGCCATATTCTTATGTAACAAATGGCTGCCGCCGAAGCAATTCGTGGCCGCAAACGCCGCCTTCTGTTCTGGCGCTGAGATTGCAATCATCGCGGAAATCATTTGCGTCCGCTTGCCTCCGGATGGCTGCTATAGTAGCGGAAAGCTCCACTAGCAGGGAGCGCGACGCGGTTCCCGATATGACTG
>JBGPMT010000325.1:0-3801 GCA_041487135.1 Binataceae bacterium (SeqCode)
AGAATCTGCGCCTGGATGGTGACATCGAGCGCCGTGGTCGGCTCGTCGGCGATCAGCAGCCGCGGCCGGCATGCCAGCGCCATCGCGATCATCACCCGCTGGCGCATCCCGCCGGAGAGCTGATGCGGGTAGTCGTTGACGCGGCGTTCCGGGTCGGCGATCCCGACCATCTTCAACGCTTCGACGGTGCGGCGGCGGGTCTCGGCGCGGTCGGTGCGCTGATGGAGCCGGATCGCCTCGCCGATCTGGCTGCCGATCGTGAACACCGGGTTGAGCGAGGTCATCGGCTCCTGGAAAACCATCGCGATCTTCGCGCCGCGTATCGCGCGCATCCGCGGCTCATCGAGCGCCAGCAGCTCCTGCCCTTCGAAGCGGATCGAGCCGCCCACAATTCGCGCGCGCTCGGGCAAAAGCCGCATGATCGAGAGCACGCTGACCGTCTTGCCCGAGCCCGACTCGCCCACCAGGCCCATCAGCTTGCCCGGCTCGACCGCGAAGCTCACGCCGTCGACGGCGCGCACCTCTCCCGCCTCGGTAAAGAACGAGGTGCGAAGATCCTTCACTTCGAGCAGCGGCGTCACGTGCTCAAGAGCGTATCATCGCAGCGCCGGCTCCCTCCAGCCGGGGGCCTCACGCGCGCGCGATTTCGGAAAGTGCGCGGGCGGTTTCGATCGGATGCGTGAACATCAGCTCGTGGCCCGACCTGATCGAGCGCGTGACCGGCCGCTCGAGCCGTCCGGAGAATTCCGGATGCCAGACGCCGGGATGACCCATCGCGAGGTCGTCCTCGCAAATCAGGTATCCGGTCGGAATTCCAAGCTTGCGAAAACCCGTGAAGGGACTCGGTTCGGTGATCACGCGCGTGGGTTGCGGCACCAGCGCGGCGAGCACGAAATTCGCAAGACCGGGTGAGCCGTCCTGGATGTAGTATTTCGGGAAATCCTCGGGCCGCACCATCACCGAGTATGGGCCGGTCTTGACGCCGCGCGACCCGGGGCGGCCGGGCGCGATTCGCTCCAGTTCCTGCGCCGGCGACTCGCCGTCGATTATCACCATCGCGGAGACGAAGACCACGCGCTTGAGGCGGCGCGGAATCTTTTCCGCGACCCCCGAGATCGTGAGGCCGCCCAGGCTGTGTCCCGCCAGCACCACATCCTTGAGATCGCGCTCCTCGATAAAGCGGGCGACCCAATCCACGTAGCTGGCAAGCGTGACCTGCGCATGGTCCATCGGGTTGGCGCAATGGCCCGGCAGGTCGGGCGCGAAGCTCAGGTCGCCGTTGCGCTCGAGCTCGCTCATCACGGCCCGCCAGCACCATCCGCCATGCCACGCGCCGTGCACCAGTACGAACGTTTCAGCCATCGCTCTGCCTCCCGTTTTCGAAGTATCAGCCGGCGCTTCCGGGATCGAGCCGGTCGCGCAGGTGGTCGCCGAGGAAGTTGAATGACATCACGGCGAGGAAGATGAAAACACCGGGGATGAGAATCCAGGGGTAATGCGCGAGCACCTGCACGTCCTGGGCTTGCGCCAGCAGATTGCCCCAACTCGAGGCCGGCTCCTGGATTCCGAGCCCGAGCAGCGACAGCGCGCTCTCGCCCAGAATGAAACCGGGGATGGAGAGCGTGGCGGCGACCACCGCGTAGCCGAGCACCGAGGGGATCACGTGGCGCACGAGAATTCGCATCCGCGAGCCGCCCAGGGCGGCGGCCGCCTCGACGTACGGGCGCGAGCGCACCGAGGCCGCCATCCCGCGAATCACGCGGGCGAAACCGGCCCAACTGATGAAGCTCATGATCGCGACGATCATCATGAAGGTCTCCACCGCGCTGAGCCCGGCCGGAATCACGGCGGCCAGCGCCAGTAGAAAATAGAACGACGGCAGCGACATCTCGATTTCCGACCAGCGCATGATCAGGTTGTCGGTGGTGCCGCCGATATAGCCCGATAACGCGCCAATCGTGATGCCGAGCGAGAAGCTGATCAGCACGCCGATCAGTCCAACCGTCATGCTGACGCGCGAGCCGTAAACGATCCGCGAGAACAGGTCGCGCCCGAGCCCGTCGCTGCCCATCAAAAAGTACGGCGCGTCGCCCGGCGCCGTGGTGAACAGATGGCCCCGGCTCAGTAGATGAACGTACACCTTGCGGGTGCGGACCTCCGCGTATGTGCGGGCGGTCGGCTCGGCCATCCGGAGCGGATAGGTATAGAAAAGTCCGTTATGCCATTCGGCGGGCGAAGCGAGATGCAGTTCCATCGGCGGGCAGTCGGGAAGCTCGCGATGCTGGTGCGCCGGATCGTACGGCGCGACGAAGGGCGAGGCGGCCGCCAGGAAATAGAACAGCGCCAGGCACATCGCCGATAGCCGGACCGGCCATGAGGCCAGCCGCCATTCGCGCGCGAGCGCGCTGCCATAGCCGGCGGATGACGCAGCGGCGCGTCTCGCGGGCACGGTCGCACCGGCGCCGAATGCGGTCGCGCTCATCGCGACTCCATCGAAGAGAAATCGACCCGCGGGTCGACCGCGACCAGCGCGACGTCGGCGAGCAGATTTCCCGCCAGCAGCAGGACCGTGCCCATCAATACGGAGCCCATCACCAGGTAGACGTCGAGCGAGCGCACCGCTTCGAGCAACAGCAGGCCGAGTCCCTGCAGGTTCATCACCGATTCGACCAGCGCAGCACCGCCGAGCAGGTCGGCCAGCGCATAGCCGGCCATCGTGACGAACGGGTTGAGCGCGTTGCGCAGCACGTGCTTGTAGATCACGACCCGCTCGCTGAGTCCTTTGGCGCGCGCGGTGCGCACGAATTCCGAGTTCTTGATTTCCAGTATTTGCGAGCGCATCAGGCGCATCAACGACGCCATCCCGGCCGTGCCGAGCACGATCACCGGAAGAATCAGGTGGTTGATGCGATCGGCGGCCTTCGCCAGCGGGTCGAGGCTCGCGTAATCGACCGAGAAGGTGCCGCCGACCGGAAACCATCCCGTGCGCAGCGCCAGATACATGAGCAGAAAGGCGAAGAAGAAGTTCGGCACCGACATGCCGAAAAAGGCCAGGAACGAGAGCACGCGATCCCAGATCGAGTTTTGCCTGACGGCGACGATGATTCCGATCGGGATGGCGATCGTCCAGGCGAAGACCAAGCTTGATAGCGACAGGATCACCGTGTTGAGCGCGCGCGAACCGATGAGACTCGCAACGCTGACCCGGTAGGCGAGCGAGACACCGAGATTGAGATGGAGCACCGCCCAGAGCCATTTGGCGTAGCGCAGCAGCAGCGGCTGGTCGAGTCCGAACTGCGCCTCCATCTGCCTGATGACCTCGGGCGAGATCGACGGGTTCATCTGCAGGTTGGACAGGAAGTTGCCCGGCACCAGCGACATCACGAGGAACGACAGGAACGTAATCCCGATAACCAGCGGGATCATGTTGACGAGGCGCTTTACTAGAAAGCGGGTCATAAGCGGGGCGCGCTCGCGAGCTTGGCGATCATTCGGGCCGGAACTGAATCAGCTCCGGCTTGTAGAGTCCCCAGACCGTGGGCCGATAATTTTCGAGCGTATTCTTCCAGGCGTCGTAACGCTGCTCACGCACGGTTTCGATTATCGGCAGCTGGTCATGAAGAATCTGCTGAATCTGCCAGTAATAGGGCGCGCGCCGTTTCGGGTCCATCACCATCGTGCCCTGGTCGAGTAGCTGGTCGATTCTTGCCTCCCATGGTGTTGCCGGTTCGGGCTCGGCCGGATTCCAGATGTGCAGATTGCCGGAGGAGCGCAAAAAGTTGGAGGCGTTGTTGGGCTCGA
>JBGPMT010000326.1:0-3799 GCA_041487135.1 Binataceae bacterium (SeqCode)
CGGTTACCTTAGCCGGCCCCTCAACGTGGCCGGCCGCCTGACCGATACTGCGCAGGATTTCCATGCTCGCTCCCCGATCCCGGTTTTCTTCCGAATATCCGGCGAAATTCAGCTTGTAGCGCTACGGATTCGGAATGACAAACGGCCCGGGCCCGGTGCGCGATCAGCGTGGCTATCGCGTCACTCGTGAATTCGATATTGATCGGCGGTCGAAAGCCTGAGCCATACGAGGAAACCGACGATGGGCATCCGTACCGGCAGAGAATTCACCGCGGGCCTGCGCGACGGCCGCACTGTCTACGCCAGCGGCAAACGGGTCGAGCAGGTGACCGATTATCCGCCGTTTCGCGGAGCGCTTGCCTCGCTCGGCGAGCTGATCGCCAATGTCGAGTTGGTCAGCGGGTTGGTTCGCTTCGGGGCGCAGGAGGTGATCGCGGCGAAGGCCGAGTTGACCCCGCCGCGCGCTATCTCCGCGACTTTGTGGGTGCTGATCCCGCAATCCCAGGTGCGCGCGATTCAGTTGATTCGCGAACTGAGCGGCAGCGGTCTTATAATGACGCCCACCGAGAACGACTTTGCCAACCCGGAAATCGCGACCTACCTGGAAAAGTATCTGCGCGGCAAGAACCTCTCGGCCCGCGACCGCGTACAGTTGTTCAAGCTCGCGTGGGACCTCGTCGGCGAGCCGTTCGGCAGCCGCCAGTTGCAATACGAGTGGTTTTACGCCGGCGACCCGTACTTCACTCGCGGGCGCTTTTACAGCCTGCCCGTGGTGCAGGAATATAAGGAAATCGTAACGCGCCTGCTGCATCGTAAAGCATAGGACGACATGCGGTGGCGGGACGAAAAGTCCGCCGCTGCGCGAGGATGGTCATGAAAGCAAGTTTTTTCGCCAGCGTGCCTTATGCCAGCGAAGTCGGGACCCGGGACTGGCCGGCGCCGCCGGTGCTCTGCGATCGGGAGACCGGCGTCAAAACCATGAGCCGGGCGATGGAGCAGGCGCTGCTCGCCGAGGAGCTGGGCTTCGATTGGGTCAGCGTTTCGGAGCATCACTATTCGCCCAGAATCCTCACGCCGAGTCCGATGATCTTCGCTGCAGCGCTTACGCAAAGAATGAAGCGCGCCAAGATCGCCTTGCTCGGCCCGCTGCTGCCGCTGACTAATCCGATTCGCGTCGCTGAGGAGTTGGCGATGCTGGACGCGATGAGCGACGGGCGGATCATCGTGCTCTTCCTGCGCGGCACGCCCAACGAGATCTTGACCTATCGGAATAATCCGGATGAGTCGCGCGAGATAACGCAGGAGGGCGTCGAGCTGATTCTGCGGGCCTGGACCGAGCCACAGCCGTTTGGATGGGAGGGGCGCTATTTCAACTACCGGACCGTTTCGGTGTGGCCACGCACCGTGCAGGAGCCGCATCCCAAGGTCTTCACTTCCGGGAACAGTCCGGAGTCGGTACGATTCGCGGCCCGCCACCGCATCGGCCTCGCCATGTCATTTCTGCCGCTGCCGGCGATCAAGCAGCGAGTGGAATTGTATCGCGCGGCGGCGGCCGAGGAGGGTTGGAAGCCGACCGAAGAAGATGTGCTCTATCGGTTCTTCACGCACGTCGCCGAAAGCGATGCGGAGGCGATCAAAAATATCGGGCAAAGCAAGGTGGATCTGCGCAAGCTCTTCAATATCAACCAGGATGTGGTCGAGGCTGTAACCGGAGATCGTCCGGAGATGCGCGAGTTGGACCGGCCTTTCCTTTGTGGTGGTCCCGCGGCGGTGGTCGATCAAATCGGCGAGCTGCGTGAATGCGGGGTCGGGAACATGGACCTGTCCTTCACCTGGCCGGGCGTTTCCTATCGGCAGCAGCTCCGCTCGATGGAGTGCCTCGCCAAAAACGTTCTGCCGCAAATCCGCGGCCTTTGAATCAGTCTGAGCGACGAGGAGTTCACACGGATGAGCCAGACCAAGCAGGTTGACGCGCTCGCACCGAAGGGAACCATCGAAGTAAATGGCATTCGCCTCCAGGTCCGGGAAGCCGGTAGCGGCCGCCCGCTGGTCGTGCTTACCGCCGGCGACGGAGCGCAGATCGCTCCGCTCCTGAACGGCCTGGCTGAGCGCAATCACCTGTTTGTGATCGACGTAGCGGGCGCCGGCGCGATGACCGCGCACGATCTGGCCCGCAACCTTTCGCAAGGCCTGGTCCGCCTTGGCCTTGAGCGTTTCAGCGCGATCGGAGTTTCACGCGGCGCGCCGATCGCGTTGGGGCAAGCGATCTTCGCGCCGAAACAGATCGATAAGCTTATACTGCTGTCGCCGCCGCCATTGGCCGGGTCGGATGAGGACCTTTACGCCGGCCTGCCGAAGGTCACGGCGCCTACACTGGTCCTGGTCGGAACGCGCGATCGCTCCGGCTCGGTGGAGACGGCGCGGGTGCTGCGGGAGAAGATCGGCGCCTGCCATCTGCTGCTGGTTTACGACGCCCGCGAAGCGATCGCCGTCGATCGTCCCGACGCTTGCCTGTCGCCGATCAACGAATTTCTTGATCGTGGCCTGGAGTTTGTCGTCTGCCACGAGAGCCAGGTGATTCGCCGCTGAAGCCATCGGGAGGGCGGCGCAATGCGGTAAAGTCTACTTTCCCGCTGGATTAACCTTTGTGCTGCGCTGGGCCTCTGCGGTACTAGTCGGGGCGGAGGTCTGTCGATATGGAGTTGGGACGCAAGGAAGCGCTGAGCGAGGGCAAAGCAAAGGCCCGGCCGAAGCCGGCGCCCCGCGACCTGCGGGAGTTCGTCCGACTGCTCGAAGAAGCCGGCGAGCTGGAACGATGGTCGCAGCCACTCTCGTTCAGAGACATCGCACGGGTTATCGAAGCGAGCGACAAAGCGCTTTTGATCGAGCATCCCGTCGGTTATTCGATGCCGATCCTGGCCAACGCGATGGCCTCGCGACGGATCTGGGAGATTGCGCTGGGCGTGGGCGAGGCCGACCTGCTTTCCGAGGTCAGGCGGCGCCTGAGTCAACGCATTGCGCCGGTGCGCGTTTCCACCGGCCCCGTCAAAGAGATCATAGAACTAGGGGAGCGAGCCGACCTGACCAGTCTGCCGGCTTATCTTCAACATGAACTGGACGGCGCTCCGTATATATCGGCGGCGATGGACGTCACGCGCCACCCCGGGCGCAATGGTTACAACATCGGGACCCGCCGGCTGATGCTGCGCGGGCCGCGCGAGACCGGGATCGATCTGGTAGCGCCCAGCGATCTGCGGGACAACTATCGACGCATCCGCGACAGCGGCGAGACCCGCTTCCCTATCGCGATGGTTATTGGCGGCCATCCGCTGGACTATATGGGTACTCAATGGCACGCGCCGGCCGACGATGAATACGAAATCCTGGGCGCGCTGCGCGGTGAGCCGGTCAAGCTGGTGCGGTGCGAGACCGTCGACCTGGAGGTGCCTGCCGACGCTGAAATCGTGGTCGAAGGTTACCTGGAAGGCGAATGGTCCGAGACTGAAGGTCCGTTCGGTGAGTATCATGGCGGCTACGGCTCATCGCACTCGAATCCGGTCTTCAAGGTGACCGCCATCACGCGCCGGCACGACGCGCTCTTTCAGACCGCAACCATCGGCGGCCGCAAGCTTCACCATACTGACACGCAGGGCCTGATGATCCTGACCTCCGAACTGGGGGTCTGGGAAGCGGTGGCGGGCGCGATCGGAGCGCCAACCCAGGTTTACTGCCCGCCTTCCTCCGCGTCGCACAGTGCCCGGGTTTCGATTCGGGTCAAGCACCCGGGTGATGGACGTAA
>JBGPMT010000327.1:0-3742 GCA_041487135.1 Binataceae bacterium (SeqCode)
CTTATCCGGTATTAGTCCGTCTTTCGACGGGTTATCCCGGTCTTCGAGGCAGGTTGCCCACGTGTTACTCACCCGTGCGCCGGTTTACTAGCCGGATTGCTCCGACGTTCTCCCACGACTTGCATGTCTCAGGCACGCCGCCAGCGTTCGTTCTGAGCCAGGATCAAACTCTCCATATAAGCTCATTATCACAACCCGGATCGCAAGCCGTTAAGCCCGCAACCCGGTTGGACTGACCGCTATCGAAATCAAATTCGGACACGATCCGGCTCCGCATTCGGAGCCCTTCGCCGCCCGAATTGGGCATGCACTACTATTCAGTTTTCAAAGAGCCGAGCCCTTGAGGCGAAAGGCCAGATTATCGTCGCAGCGACGATATGTCAACCCTGCGAATCTTTCGGCTGAAAGAGCGAGTCTTTTTAAAGGACTTGCGCCGGGCTCAAACCCGCTGCCCCGTCCGCAACCGCAACCGGCACTTCCGAAGCAGCGAGAGCGGCGAATGTAGCATCGGGATGATCGAGTGTAAAGCGGACGCTGAATTTTTTCGCGCGGCGATCACGATCGATCGGCTTGCTGCTCTGGCGCTACGCGATCCGGCGGCGCAGCACTCCCTCGGCGGCACCGACATAGAGTCCCGCGGCAAGTGCGCACAGCCCCGCAATCAGGAACATCGGGCCGTAACCGGCCCGGCTTGCGATCAGACCCAGCAGGTACGGCGCGATCATCGCTGCGATGTCGAACAGCGAAGTGTAGATCGTCGAGGTCCGTCCCATCGCGGACGGTTGCGTGCGCCGAAGTACCAACAAGGTCAGCGCCGGGTAGGTGAAGCCATGGCCGAGCCCTCCGATCACGCCGGCCAGATCGAGTATCCCGGGCCGGCCGGTCGCGGAGAGCAGCGCAATCCCGAGGCCGAGCGTGATAAGTGACGGCGCCAGTATCCGTTCCTCACCCATCGTTTCGACCAAGCGTCCGCACGTCAGGCGCACCAGGATCGCGGCCGCCGAGTAGACCACGAAATAGACGCCGACGTGCGCGACCCGCTGCTGGCTCGCGAACGGCGCAACGAAATTAAGCCGCGAGGCGATGGCGGCCGAGAACAGCAGCGTCGCGATCCAGACCGGTATCAGCGCCCGATCCAGGAGCAGTTCGCGATAGCCCGTGCTGCTGTCTACTGCATCGCTCGCCCGGGCCCGGAATCCGAGTTCGTCCGACACCCGCGCCATCGCGATGGCTCCGCATGCGCACAGCGCGGCCGCGGTGACGAAGAACGCGGCAAATCCGAGGCGGCGGACGATCTCCTCGCCGATCATCGGCGCGAACGCCGCCGGCATCATCCCGTTCAGGCTGAAGATCGTCATCGCCTCGCCATGGCGTCCCTCGGGCAGGATGTTGAAGAGCATCGCGAACAGCGCCACGCGCGCCGTGCCTTCGCATACGCCATGGAGCGCGCGCACCGCGAACATCGGGAGACCGAGCGAATGGAGCGGGATATAAAGCGCGAGCGAGATTCCCTCGATCATCAGGGCCCAGAAGACCGTCGACCGGCGTCCCATCCGCTCGATCGCCAGCGGCACTGCGGGCCGCACCACCAACGCCATCGCCGAGCCAAACGCGGCGATCGCGCCGATCATCGCCGCGCCGCCGCCGAGCCGGACTATGAACAATGGGAAGAGCACCAGCATGTTGGCGGCGCCGTTGAGGGCGAAATTGGCGGCGAAGACCGCCCAGAAGTCGCGGCCGTAGCCGCGGCCGACACCCGGCGCAGTCGCTGGGTTCGCCGCCGGTGCCGGATTCGGAAGCGCTACCCCGCCCATCCGCCTGGCGCCTGCCGCGCCACTATCAATCCCCAGATGGCACCACCGGCGCCTTGGAACCGATCGCGGGATCGCTGTTTATAGGGCCGGAGGTGGCCGGTTTCGACCCTTTCCGACGCGCCGACATCAGCTGGCGAAGAAACGGCGAATAGAGATGACCGTGACGGCCGACCCTGACGATCTGTCCTTCCTCCTGCATCACAATCGCCACGGCGAGCACGACCGACAGGATCATTCCCACGATCGCGAGCAACAGCCGCAACCGTCGCGACGCGCGCGATTTCGCTCGCGCAGAACCTCCGTTGCCGCAACGATCGATCGGATCCGGCGCCATTTGCCGAGACAGACTACGGCGCGCCAAACGCGGCGGCAAGCAACCCGCGATGCAGGACCGCCACTTGCTCAATCTCAATCGGGCACTTAATCGCCCGCACGGTTTAAGCTAAATTTAGTGGTTCGCCGATGCCGCGCATCCAGGACATACACGTCGCCGCGACCGAGCCGCTGATCGCGCCGCGCGCACTCAAGGACGAGCTGCCGCTCGACGCCGAGCTGGTGCGCTTCGTCTACGACTCGCGAGAGACGGTGCGCCGCGTGCTGGCGGGCGGCGATCGGCGCCTGATGTTCATCGTCGGGCCGTGCTCGATTCACGATCCCGAAGCCGCGCTCGACTACGCCCGGCGGCTGGCCGCTCTCGCGCCGCGCGTCGCCGAACGGATCTTCGTGCTGATGCGCGTCTACTTCGACAAGCCGCGCACCACCGTCGGATGGAAGGGGCTCATCAACGACCCCATGATGGACAACAGCTGCGACATGCACGAGGGGCTCAGGATCGCGCGCCGCCTGTTGCTCGAGATCGCGCGGATGGGATTGCCGGCGGCGACCGAGATGCTCGATCCGATCACCCCGCAATACATCGCGGACCTGATTACCTGGGCCGCCATCGGCGCGCGCACTACCGAATCGCAGACCCATCGCGAGATGGCGAGCGGGCTCTCGATGCCGGTCGGCTTCAAGAACACCACCGACGGCAACCTGCAGGCCGCGATCAACGCCATCCAGTCGGCGCGCCTGCCCCATTCTTTCATCGGCATCACGCAAGAGGGGCTGACCGCCGTGGTGCGGACCACCGGCAACCCGGATACGCACGTGGTGCTGCGCGGCGGACGGACGCCGAACTACGATCCGGCCAGCATCGAGGAATGCACGCGGCTGATCGCCAAGGCCGGGCTCGAGCCGCGATTACTGGTCGATTGCTCGCATGCCCAGACCAACAAGGATTACAGCCGCCAGCCGGCGGTGCTGGCGCAGGTGGTGGCGCAGGTCCGCGCCGGCAGCCGCGCGATAATCGGCGCGATGGTCGAGAGCAATATCGAGGCCGGCAACCAGCCGGTGCGCGCGCGCCGCGCGGGACTCAAGTACGGGGTCTCGGTGACCGATCCGTGCATCGATTGGCCGACCACCGAACGCTGCATCCTGGAATCCTACGAGCGCCTGCGCGGCGCCTCGAGACCCTCGCAATCGGCCGCCGGCTGAGTTTCCTTACTTTCGCGAGCGCGCAGCCGCTTGCAGGGCTACGCCTATGCGGCACGGCGGCGGGTACGGGTAGCGCGAATCAACACCTCGGCCGCAATCCCGAAGCGTTGGTGAAGGCGCCGGATCATCGCCAGCGAGAGCGCGCGTTTGCGCTGCATCACTTCGTACACGCGGCTGCGGCCGCCGATCACTCCGACCAGCGCGCGCGGGTCGAGTCCCTGCTGCTCAAGCCGGAACCGAATCGCCTCGATCGGATCGGGCGGGTCGATCGGAAAATGCTTGTGCTCGTAGGCTTCGACCAGGGTTGCGAGTACGTCGAGCCGATCGCCTTCGGGGGTTCCCTCTTTGGCGCCCCACAGACGCTCGATCTCCCGCAGCGCGCGCTCGTAATC
>JBGPMT010000328.1:0-3698 GCA_041487135.1 Binataceae bacterium (SeqCode)
GATCGCTGGCCATAGACGGGCGGCGCGAGCTATGTTTCCGGGACCGGCGGCTTGGGCTCGCCCGGGCGCGCGGGCGCGTCGGCCGCACTGGTGGTGGTTTCCGGGGCTTTGGGGGCCGGCGGCGGCCCGGCCTCGGGGGGACGGTAAGGTCTGAGCGCGGCCGGGATGTCGTCCGCCGTGCTGGTCAGTTCGCGCAGGACCGTGTTGCTCGCCAGGCGCAACTCGCGCATCAGGCGCCCGACCGCGACCAGCACCTCGGGGAGCTTCTCGGGGCCGATCACGACCAGCGCGACGAGCAGGATTATGCCGATTTCCAGGATGCTCAAGACTGCAGCGACCGCGGTCCCCGAAGTTCACCCGCGAGCCACCGTGATGGCCATTGCGCGGGACCAATCAATGATCGTGATTGCCTGTCGGGGTGTCAACGATGCTTAGGACCGCTCTGGTAACCGACCGCCGCTACCTCAACCATCATCCCGGCCACGCCCATCCCGAACGGCCGGAACGGGTTGAGGCGATGATCGAGATGGCGGAGGGGCTGAAGCGTGATGGGCTCAAATTTCTTCCACCGCGCGAGGCGACGCTCGACGAGCTCGAGCTATGCCACGAGCGCGACTATATCGCGTCGGTGGCCCGCACCGCCGGTCTTGATCGCTACGCCTTCGACGCCGATACGCATACCTCGCCGGAATCGTACCGGACGGCGCTGCTCGCCGCCGGCGGGGTGCTGACCGCGGCCGAGGCGGTGCTCGAGGGGGTGGTCGACAACGGCTTCGCCATCGTGCGCCCGCCCGGTCATCATGCGCTCCCGGCCCGCGCGATGGGTTTCTGTATCTTCAACAACGTCGCCATCGCCGCCGCCTGGCTGATACAGAGGCGCGGGCTTAAGCGCGTCGCGATCATCGATTGGGACGTTCATCACGGTAACGGGACGCAGGATATTTTCTATTACTCGGCCGATGTCCTCTACGTCTCGACGCATCAATTCCCGCACTATCCCGGTACCGGCTCGATCGACGAAATCGGCGAGGGCCCGGGCGAAGGCTTCACGGTCAATCTCCCGATGCCGGCCTCGTTCGGCGACCCGGAGTACCTGCGCGCCTTCGACGAGCTGATCATCCCGGTGTGCCGCGAATTCAAGCCCGAGTTCGTGCTGGTCTCGGCCGGCTTTGATTGTCATTTTCGCGATCCGCTCGGCTCGATGCGCGTGACTGAGAATGGCTTCCTGGCGATGACGCGCAGGATAAATCGGCTGGCCGCCGAATGCTGCGAGGGCCGGATGGTCGCGGCGCTGGAGGGCGGATACGACCTGAAAGCGCTGGTCGATTCGGGTCAGGCGGTAATCGAGGAGATGGGCCGCGAGGCCGATGAGCCGATCGCGCCGGCCTCTGACGGCGACCGCGTGATGCCGATAATCGAGCGGGCGAGAAACGCCCGCGCCCCCATCTGGAAGATGGACTGAGACACCCGCAGGGTGTATGCCCAAGGTCAGCGAGGCAGCCATGAAAATATCGATGTTTCATCTGATGCCGCATCGGGATCTGCCCGAGGATTTCGAGCGTCGCTACCATTCGGTATGGGTCGACCCGCCCTACTTCGAGCTCGCTGATTCCGAGAAGATTGGCCAGTACTACAACTGGACCCTCGACGAGCTGATCCATGCCGCCAAGTGCGGGATGGACGGTATCTGCGTGAACGAGCATCACCAGAACGCCTACGGCATGATGCCAAGCCCCGACCTGATGGGCTCGGTGCTGGCGCGCGCGACCAACGGGATGAAGACCGCGATCGTGCAGATGGGCAGCACGTTACCCACCATGATTCCGCCCATACGCGTGGCCGAAGAATACGGGATGATCGACTGTATCAGCGGCGGGCGGCTGGTGGCCGGGATGCCGCTCGGCACGCCGATGGACGTGAATCTTTGCTACGGTATCTCACCCGCTGAGCATCGCGAGCGCTATTACGAAGCGCACGATTTGATCCTGAAGGCATGGTCGGCGCGCGAGACCTTTGCGTGGAACGGCAAGTACTTCAAGCTGCCGATGGTTAACCCGTGGCCGCGGCCGATTCAACAGCCGCACCCCCCGATCTGGATTCCCGGCAGCGGCAGCCTCAGCACCTGGGATTTCGCCGCCAAGCACGATCACTGCTACTGCTATCTGTCGTACTGGGGCCATCATTCGGCCAAGCAGGTGGTCGATGGTTTCTGGGATTTCGTCGCCAAGAACGGACTTGAGCCGAATCCCTACCGGGTCGGCTTCCTGCAACTGGTCGCGGTCTCGGAGACCGACGCGCAGGCCGAAACCGATTACTACAAACACATCCGCTATTTCTACGACAAATGCCTGCACGTGCCGCCCGAGTACATCTCGTCGTCGGGCAACCAGGATTATCGCAGCCTCGTCAATTCGATTAAGAACATCAATCCCGAGATCGGCAAGCTGACCGAAGAGCTGAAGCACTGGAAGTTCAGCGAGTTCGTCAAGCGCCAGTTCGTAATCGCGGGATCGCCAGCCTCCGTGCGCGACCAGTTGAAGGACGCGGTCAAAAGCCTGCGCGTCGGCAACCTGATGGTCCTGCTGCATATCGGCTCGATGCCGCACGATCTGACGATCAAGAATATCGAGCTGTTCAGCCGCGAGGTATTGCCCCATTTCCGCACCACCTGGGACGGCGAGTGGGAGAACCGATGGTGGCCGAAGAAGCTGATGGATTCGCCGGCGGCCACCAGCGCCGGCAGAGCGGCGAACGGCGCGGCCCGCGCCTCCAAGTAAGACTGCCAGGACAAGACTAAACATGCCTGAAGAACGGACCCTCAACCTGTGGCATGGGCAGGTGAAGCCCGCCGTCAAAGTCGCCGGGACCGGTGCGCCGCTGGTGTTTCTGCATAGCGGTTTCGGCCCGATCTGGGAGGCGTTTCTCGATACGCTGGCCCGCGACTTCACGGTCTATGCACCCTCTCATCCGGGAACCGGCCCCAACGACACCGACGGAATCCGCGCGATCGACGATTTGTGGGATTTGGTGCTCTATTACTACGAGCTGTTCGATACGCTCGGCTTGAAATCGCCGATGGTCGTCGGCCACTCATTCGGCGGCATGATCGCTGCTGAAGTCGCGGCGACCGATCCAACGCGCGTCAGCCGTCTGGTGCTGATAAGCCCGTTCGGACTCTGGCGTGACGACGCGCCGATCCCGTTGGTCTCTGCCCTGCCGCCCTCCGAGGTGGCCAAGCGCATCTTCCATCCCGCGGACCATCCGGCGAGCCGCCTGGTGTTCCCGAATCGCAGCGACGCGGATGCCGTGATTCGCGTGACCTGGGCGCAGAATTGCGCCAACAAGTTCATCTGGCCGATTCCCGACAAGGGCCTGAAGAAGCGGATGCATCGGATAACCGCGCCGACGCTGATCGTGTGGGGCGCGAAGGACGGGCTGATCCCCCCGGTCTATGCCGAGGACTTCAAACGCGGGATAAAGCAGGCGCGCGTCGAGATGGTCGATAACGCCTCGCATATGGCTCCGATGGAACGGCCTGATACGGTCGCCGGAATCATCACGAAATTCCTCAAGAGCTAGCTCCGCCGGCGCACCCTCGTCCCTGCTTAGCCGGCCGACAAGTTTTGCTCAGCCGCGAAGGTTGCCGCATCGCGGCAATCATCATAGGCGGCAAATTGCCGTCGCCGTCGCGTATTACC
>JBGPMT010000329.1:0-3582 GCA_041487135.1 Binataceae bacterium (SeqCode)
CGGTTGCTGTTGAAGACCTTCTCGATCGCATCGCGATTCCGTTCCGGAGCTGCCGCCGCGGGACCGCTCACCTGGGTCGGGATAGTGCTCGCGAGCGTGACCGTCGGCGCGGCTGCCACCGCCGCTGGAGTCGGCACACCGGTCGGTGCGGCGGGAGAGGCCAGGGCAACCGGAGCATTCGCGGATTTCGTCAGATGCAGTGCCAGCCAGGCGCCGCCGACCAGCGCCACCAGCGCCGCAATCGTATAGCCGATGATTCCTATCCAACGGCGCGATCCCGCCGGTTCCTCATCCTCGGCGGCCGGCCGCTCATCGGGAAAGGTATGCTCGACGCGCGCGGTACCGGTGGGCCGCGGCGCGGGAGATCGCAGTGACTGAGAGGGCGTTTCGGGGCCAGGCGGAAGTGGCGGCGCGGCGGAGGTGTCGAGGCGCGCGCCGCAGAAGTTGCAGATGATCTCGCCCGGCTCGGCCTTGCCACCGCATACCGGACACTCGATCCGCTGCTCCGGCCCCGCACCGCCGGGGAGGTCATCGACCGGCGTGGTCGCTGGACCGCCGGCGGAAACCAGCGCGCTTCCATCGTCGTCGCAGAATCTCTCCGCATCGGGGAAAGTCTTGTTGCATTGCGGGCAACGCTTCATCGTCAAGCCTTGTCACTCGAGATTTTTATCGGTTGAATGATAGCGTTTAGAACGCCGCCGAGGCCACTGTTGCCGAGTGCTGGTAAACCCTGGCTATCGGGAACCGGCCGCGCCCATTTCTCGATGGTTCAGACTTTCGCGATCAAGTCGTCATGCAAGCGTTGTAGCTCGCCAAGCGCGTCGGCTGCGACGCGGCTAACGCTCAGGATCACGCGATCGACGCCCAACGCCGCCATCTTCCGCACCTGCTCGGGACCAAGCGGCTCGGAAAACCTGGGATTGACGGTGATCTCCAGCGGACGCGCACGTCGCGCCTCGCGCTCATGGCTTCGCAGGCGGGCGATCGTCTGAGCGGTCTGATCGAGGCTTGTCATAATGCCGTACCAGCCGTCGCCGACCTGGGCCGCGCGACGGAGCGAAGGCTCGGTGTCGCCACCCAGGACGATCGGCGGATGCGGCTGCTGCAGAGGCTTGGGCGCGAAGCGAATCCCCTGGGTTTTGACCGTACGTCCCTGATAGTTCGGGGCTGGGCTTGTCCAGAGTTCCTTCATCAGCGCGATGAACTCGCGAGTGCGCCGCGCTCGCCCCTCGAACTCCATCCCAATCGCCTCGAATTCCTCGCGCAGCCATCCGATGCCGATACCGAAGATGAAGCGGCCGCCCGAGACCACATCGAGACTCGCCGCGGCCTTGGCAACGGCGAACGGATTGCGCATCGGCAACACCAGCACGCCGGTCGCCAGCCGGATCCGGCTGGTCACGCCGGCGACAAAGGCCAGCGCCACCATCGGATCGTGAAACGGGGTCTCCGGCGGCGCCGGCATTCTCCCCGAAGTCGAGTACGGGTAGGGCGAGCGATACTCGACCGGCAGCACGATATGGTCGGGAATCCAGAGCGACTCGAAGCCCAGCTCCTCGGCGCGCCTGGCGGTCGCGACCATCTCGGCTCCGGCAATCTGGTAGAGAAAGGTCGCGAATTTCATCCGCTGCTCCTGCGCCCGTCAGTTGGCCGCGTCGCCCTCGAGCCGGAATCCGATTCGGACTTCGACCTGGAATTGCGGCTGTCCGTTGGCATGCACCGACCCGCGAATCTCCTTCACCTCGAACCAGTCGATATTCCTCACCGTCTGCCGCGCCTTGTTGAGCGCGTTGCGGACCGCTTGGTGGATGCTATCGTCCGACATTCCCACCACTTCGATAATCTTGTACGTGTTGTTCGGCATTGTCCTTCTCCTGCGAAAAATTCCGCCCCAGGCACGTTATTACACGGCTTCGTCATGATCCGGAAAGTTCACCGCCAGCATCGCGGGCTCACTCACCGTTCGCATATCGAGCTGGAAGACACCATCGTTGATTCGACCTATCACCGGCGGGCGCGCGCGGCGAAACCGCGCGGCGATCGCGTCCGGCGAGAGCGTCAGATGCGTGATCGCGAGCGCCCGGCTGGGCAGCTGATGGGTGGGGAGCGACCCGGAGCCGATCTCGGAGGTCGACGGCACGACCGCGACCGCGAACCCGGGTCCGAGCCGTGGCACGATCATCGCGCGGGCCTGGATCGCGATTTGGTCGAGCTCGTCGAGCGTGCGGGTCAGCAGGCGCAGCGTCGGCAGCGCCGCGGCAATCGTGCGCGAGCGCAGGTAGATTCTGAGCGTCGCGGAGAGCGCCGCCAGCGTGAGCTTGTCGCATCGCAGCGCGCGCTTGAGCGGATGGGATTTCAGACGCTCGACCAGCGCGCGCCGGCCGACGATGATTCCCGCCTGCGGACCGCCGAGCAGCTTGTCGCCCGAAAACGTCACCAGCCCGGCGCCCGCCGCGACGCTCTCCGCCACCAGCGGCTCGCGCGGCAAGCCCAACGCCGCCAGGTCGATTAGCGCGCCCGAGCCCAGGTCCTCGATCACCTCGACGCCATGCTCGGCGCCGATCGCTGCCAGCTCGGCCAGCGTCACCTCGCTGGTGAAGCCGACCACGCGATAGTTCGACGGATGCACCTTCATGAGCAGCGCCGTATCGGGACCGATCGCGGCGGCAAAGTCGCGCGGATGAGTGCGATTGGTAGTGCCGACCTCTTTGAGCCGCGCGCCGCTTTGCACCATCACGTCCGGGATCCGGAAGGAGCCGCCGATTTCGATCAGCTCGCCGCGCGAGACCACCACCTCGCGTCCCGCCGCCAGCGCACTGAGTGCGAGCAGCACGGCGGCCGCGTTGTTGTTGACCACGGTCGCGGCCTCGGCACCGGTGAGCGCGCACAACTCCCGCTCCACCAGCGCGTCGCGGTCGCCACGTCCGCCACTTTCGAGGTCGTATTCGAGATTCACCGGCGAGCGCGCGGCCTGCACGATCGCGGCGATTGCCTCTTCGGCAAGGAGCGCGCGGCCGAGATTGGTATGCAGCACGACGCCGGTCGCATTGACCACCGGCACCAGCGCCGCTTCGTCGCCGGCAAAGGCGGCGCGGACTTCGGCGGTCACCCGCGCGAGCATCCCGGCGCGGCTGCCGGGCAGATCGGAATCGCCGGCCGCGATGGCCGCGCGGATCGCGTCCTGCGCGCGGCGCACCAGCATCTTCAGGTAACCGCGGCTCAGTTGATGTTCGTCAAGCTCGCGCTCGGCGGCGGCGATGCATTCGTCGATCGGCGGCAGCAGGCGCATCGACGCGCCGTTGCGCGCGTCCTCGCCCGCCGCACTCTCGCGCCGTTTTGCCCGGGTCGTCACGCCTGGCTGATTATCGGAAAGCGGACCGCGCCAGTGCAAGCGCAGGTGTCACACCGGCGCACTTGCCGGCTCCACGCTCAGGAGCCGGTGCTTGCTGAGCAGCAGGAAGGCGCCGCCGAGCCCGATGACGGCGCAGATCACGGTCGCGACGCTGGCGCCGAAATGCGCGCCGGTAAAGCCCACCTCCAGGCTGCCGAGCGGGGCGAGCCCGATGAACGAGACCGTGTAGA
>JBGPMT010000330.1:0-3548 GCA_041487135.1 Binataceae bacterium (SeqCode)
CAAGCAGATCTTCACTAATCCGTCTCGGCCCGAAACCGAGGATTATATTACCGGGCGCTTCGGTTAGAGCGCCGGGAGGGCGGCATGAATCTTACTCAACCGCAGCACACCAGTCGTCAGTACGAGGAAGAGTTGCGCGGCTTGCGCGCCGGTCTGATCAAGATGGGCGGCCTGGTCGAGCGCCAGATCGCCGAGGCGATCGAGGCCCTGGTCGAGCGCGACTCCGCCCATGCCCGGGCGGTTATCGCGCGCGACGCCGAGGTCAACCGCATGGACATCGAGACCGACGGCCGCTGTATCAACCTGCTCGCGCTGCACCAGCCGGCCGCCAGCGACCTGCGCTTCATCACGACCGGCCTCAAGATCACCACCGACCTCGAGCGCATCGGCGACAACGCGGTCAACATCTGCGAGCGCGCCCTGGAGCTCAACGAAGAGCCGCAGCTCAAGCCCTATATCGACATCCCCCGGATGGCCTCGATCGCGCAATCGATGGTCAAGGACAGCCTCGACGCGTTCATGCGCAACGATACGGCGCTGGCGGAGCAGGTAATCGCGCGCGACGACGAGGTCGACCTGCTCAACTACCAGATCTACCGCGAGCTCTTAAGCTTCATGGCCGAGGATCCGCACACCATCGCCGTGGCGACTCGGGTGCTGTTCGTTTCGAAGTACCTGGAGCGGATCGCGGACCATGCGACCAACATCGCGGAGATGGTGGTCTACATGGTTGAGGGCAAGAACATCAAGCACATGGATGCCAAACACGAGCGATGATGAGTTCGCAGATGAATCAACCGCAGCCGCAACAGAGGGAGACACGAGCCCCGGCGCACCATCGCATCCTGGTGGTCGAGGATGAGAGCGAGATTCGCGAGCTGATCCGCTACAACCTCGAACGCGAGGGCTTTACCGTCGAAGAGCGGGACGACGGAGCCTCCGCGCTGACCCGCATCCGCCATCACGCGCCCGACCTGATAGTGCTCGACCTGATGCTGCCCGGCATGACCGGACTCGAGGTCTGCAGGCAGGTCCGCGCCGATGCCGAGCTGGCCAATCTTCCCATCCTGGTGGTCACCGCGCGCGGGTCGGAGGTCGACCGCGTGATTGGCCTCGAGATGGGGGCGGACGACTACGTCGTCAAGCCCTTTTCGCCGCGCGAGCTGGTCGCGCGCGTGCGGGCCCTGCTGCGGCGCGCCGGCCAGTCCACCGAGCCTTCGACCGACGGCCTCTACGAGCGCGGCCGGCTGCGGATCGACTTCGACACCTACCAGGTGTGGGTCGAAGGCGGGAGAAAAACCCTGGCGCTGCGCGAATTCGAGCTGCTGCGCTTCTTCGTGCAGCATCCGATGCGCGTCTACACGCGCGAACAGCTACTCGACATGGTGTGGGGACGCGACACGTTCGTCGAGCCGCGCACGGTCGACGTTCACGTCCGGCGTCTGCGCCAGCATATCGAACGCGACGACGCCAATCCCTTGCTGATACTCACGGTGCGCAGCGTCGGATACCGTTTCGATCCCAACGCGCTTGACTAGAACCTTAAAGCTTCGCCTCGCCGCCGTCATCCTGCTTGCGATCGTCCCGCCGGCCGTGGTGCTGGCGGTGGTGGCGGCGACCGATGCGGGTTACTGGGTATGGGTGGTGATCGCGACCGGCGCCGGGGCGCTCTTCGCAGCGCTCGTGGCTAGCACCATCGTCGGCCTGTGGCTCGGGAGCATCGAGCGCATCAGCGCCATCGCCTCGGCGCTTGCCGGGCGCCGGCCGCCGGCCCATTTCACTTCCGATCCGCGCGATGCGATGGGCCGCGCCGAGCATCTGCTGCTCGAGGCCGCCGACTCGCTGATCGCCGATGTGGGCCGGTTGTCCGAGGAGGCCGGCGAACTCGACGCGATCCTGCGCGGCATGAGCGAAGCGGTGGTCGTCACCAATGCCAATGGCGCGGTGGTGCTGCTCAACGGCGCGGCCCTCCGGATGTTCGCGCTGGCCGACGCCACCGACTACCGCGGCCGCGACTTCGTCGAACTGTGCCGCGATCCGCGCCTGCAGGAGTTCGTCACGCGTTCGATGGCCGCGGCGGCGGCCGGCCAGGGCTCGCCCGACGGCCAGCGGGTGGCGAGCGCCGAAATCACGATTCAGACCCCGGCGCCCCATAACTTGAGCGCCAGCGCGGCGCCGCTTAGGCCCGCGCGGGGCGCGGCCGCGGCCTGGGTGTTCGTGTTTCACGACATCACGCAGCTCAAGTCCTACGAGACGGTACGCGCCGACTTCATCGCCAACCTGACGCATGAGTTGCGCACGCCCTTGAGCGCACTGTGCGGCTATGCGGAGACGCTGATGGAAGGGGTGGAAGACGCCGAGACGCGCCAGCGCTTCCTGGGGATCATCGAGCGCCAGGCGCGCCGCCTCTCGCGCCTGCTCGACGACCTGATTTCGCTCTCGGCCCTGGAACGCGGCTTCACGGCGCTCAAGATGGAAGCGCTCGCGCCGCGGCGCACGCTCGCCGAAGCGGTCGACCTGATGCAGGAGCAGGCG
Source organism: Binataceae bacterium (SeqCode) (assembly GCA_041487135.1). Classification (GTDB taxonomy): domain Bacteria; phylum Desulfobacterota; class Binatia; order Binatales; family Binataceae; genus JAJPIG01. The sequence continues at coordinate 2,536 of JBGPMT010000330.1, forward strand.
CAGCGCCAGGGCGTCGCGCTCGCGATGAAATGCCCCGAGGGACTGCCGGAGATTGCCGCCGATCGCGATCGCGTGCAGCAGGTGATGCTCAACCTGATCGACAACGCGATCAAATACACGCCGCGCGGCGGCAGCGTGACTGTCGAGTCGCGAGCCGCCTCGGACGGCGCCGATGGCGACGCCCATCCGGGCGTGGAACTGGTGGTCGCGGACACCGGCGACGGCATCCCGGTCACCGATATCCCGCGGCTCACCGAACGCTTCTATCGCGTCGATCGCGCGCGCTCGCGCGAACTGGGCGGCACCGGGCTGGGGCTGGCGATCGTGAAGCATATCGTGCAGCTTCATCACGGCCGGCTGAAAATCGAGAGCCGCTTGCGCGAGGGCACCACCGTCACGGTCTGGCTGCCCATCGTTCAAGCGCCGCCGCCCGGCTGATTCGCGCTTCGTATTGGGCTGGCCGGGAGTCGGGCAACAGCCGGCGTCACACCGGCGTGCTTGAAACGCGATCGTGGTTGTGAAAAGTCATTAAGGTTACAGCGCGCCGTTAGCTCAGCGGATTAGAGCGGCAGACTACGGATCTGTAGGTCGGGGGTTCAAATCCCTCACGGCGCACCAAATTCTCTAGCAGATTCAATGCTTCTCTACAGAATAGATGACTCGCTGAGTAGCTTGTTGCAGTGGTTTTGCAGCGGTCTGTAGCGCTCTCCGCGAGGGGGCGCCGCACCGCGACTCTGATGGCATTAACAGAATTCGAGACTCTGTAGTCCACGGTTACCCAAGCGCCCAAGCGTATTTCACCCTCGCACAAAACGCCGATCTCCTATACACTAGGGGGGACGAGTTCATGAACCTTCGATCTCATCAGGGGCGGGCCAAGGATTTTTAGACATGTCACCTAACAATCCCACAGAGACGAGAGTCGAAGAATTTCTCAGGGATAACCCTCAAATCGCGCGCGCCATCGAAGCTTGGGCGAGGGCCTCGCTTCCTTACGAAGAAGCGATGGGACC
>JBGPMT010000331.1:0-3548 GCA_041487135.1 Binataceae bacterium (SeqCode)
CCGGCTGCTGGAGGACAACTCGGGCGCGCTCGAACGGATGATCGCCGAGGCCGCGCGCGAAATCCAAAGCTCGCGGATCCAGGGCGCGGCCGAGGAGAACCACTTCGCCCGCGCGCTCGCCCGGGCGCTAGGCCTCGATGGATTGGCGGGCGAGATGCGCGAGCTGCGCGACCAGATCGAGCGGCAGGCGCAGGGCGCCCTCGCGGCGCGTCTCGATGAGTACCTGGAGCGGCGGCTGCGCGCGCTCGACGACATCATCCGGCGCTACGTCCGGATGGAACGTGAGAAGCGCGACGTGCGCTCGCGCGAGGCCTCGCGGCTCAACGAGATCGGCGAAAAGAGCTTCTACTATCTATCGGAAGAGGAGCTCGAGCGGATGAAGCAGGCGGTGACGCGGCTCGCGCAGCGCCTCAAGAACGTAATCGCGGTGCGGCGCAAGCGCACCAAGCGCGGACGCTTCGATATCAAACGCACGCTCCGGCACAATCTGCAGAACGGCGGGGTGCCGTTCAAGCTCTATTTTGACCGCCGCCGCCGGGACAAGCCGCAGGTGGTCGTACTGTGTGACATCTCGGACTCGGTGCGTAACGCCTCGCGCTTCATGCTGCAGTTCGTCTACTCGCTGCAGGACCTCTATGCGCGCGTGCGCAGCTATGTGTTCGTCGCAGAGATCGGCGAGGTGACTCCGCAGTTCCGCGATCGCGACCTGAAGACGGCTCTCGACCTGGCGCTCAGCGGTGATATTATAAACGTGTACTCCCATTCGAATTTCGGTAACGCCTTCCGCGCCTTCGTGCACGGCCATATTGGCGCGGTCAACCGGCGCACCACCGTGATCGTTTTGGGCGACGCACGCAACAACTACAACTTGCCCCATGACTGGTGCCTGCGCGAAATCCGCCAGCGGGCACAGCGGCTTATCTGGCTCAACCCCGAGAGCCGCAGTACCTGGGGATTCGGCGACAGCGAGATGGAGCGCTACGCCGCGCACTGCGACATGGTCGAGGAATGCCGCAACTTAAACCAGCTCTATCGGGTGATCGATCGGCTCGTGCCGCGCTGAGGCGCAGACTCGGGCGGCTCCCGGGGCTGCTTCGGTTGACCGTCAGCCGGCTTTGGTCCAAGATATTGCGACGGGGTCCAAGGGTTGCCAGCACGGGCGAGCGGCGGTTAGAGAACGTCAAATCTCTTGGGTTGTCTATGGCGGAGCATAGAGAAGATTTCATTCTGATGATGGTCGGGGGACTCACGCTGGATCCGACCACCAAGATGCCGATCGTGGTGCTCAAGGACCCGGACAACAAACTCAACCTGCCCATCTGGATTGGCCCGCTCGAGGCCGCTTCGATGGCGACCGAGCTCGAAGGTATCAAGCCGCAGCGCCCGATGACCCATGACCTGCTGCGCAACCTGCTGACCGAACTCGGCGCGACGGTCGAGGCGATCGAGATAACCGAACTCCGCGACAACACCTACTTCGCGCAGATCCTGCTGCTCGGCCGCGACAGCCGCACGATTCAGATCGACTCGCGCCCCAGCGACGCAATCTCGCTCGCGCTGCGAACCAAGTCGCCCATCTACGTCGCCAAGCAGGTGCTCGAGCTCTCCAGCGAACTGCACGAGGCCGCAGCCACCGAGGGCGGCGCGACCGATCAGAATCTGGCCGGGGTGTCGCGCGACAAATGGTCTGAAATTCTCGAGCGGATGTCGCCCGAGGACTTCAAGTACAAGATGTAAGTAACCGGGGCAGGGCAGGGGCGCCGCTCAAGCGCGCCGATGCCGCGCTCTCCCGCCGATGGCTTCGACACATCGTAAGCTTCGCCGCAAGGACCTGAAGCAGCCCGACGAGTTCACTACGCTCGTCGAGGCGGCCCGCTACTACTTGAGCACTCATCTTGGCGAGATGCTGGCCGCCGCCGCCGTGATCGCGGCTGCGATCGCCGTGGTGCTCGCCGTCCGCTTCTATCAACAGCATCGCGCCGCTACCGCGGCCAATGAATTCTACCAGGCCTTTAACGCGCTCGACGCCAAGGACTATAAGCGCGCCGAGCAGCAGTTCCTGAAGCTCTCGCACGACGCGCCGGGCCTGCAGGTCGGCCGCCTCGCGCGCTTCTATCTCGGGACCTGCTACCTCGAGCAAAACCAGCTCGCGCAGGCGCGCGACGCCTTCCGCGATTATCTGGCCGGCGAGCACGATTCGATGTTCGGCAGTCTTGCGATGGTCAACCTGGGGGTGGTCTACGAGCGGCTGGGCAAGCTCGACCAGGCGGAATCGAGTTATCGCGAAGCCGCCGGGACGCCGGGACCGGAACAACTGCACGCGCAATTGGCGGTTGCTCGAATCATGGCGCACGAGGGCAAGTCGCAATCCGCGATCGACGAGTATCGCCGCTTCCTGAACGAACATCCCTTCGCGCCCGAACGGGAGGAGGCGATGGAGGCGATGGCCGAGCTTGGCGCCGCGCCCGCCGCCGCCGCGCCGGTCTCCGCCAGCACGCCGGCCTCGGGCCGCTAGCGCCGCTTACCCCAGGAGCGGGGCAGGTCGGCTACCCGCCCGACGACTGCGGCGCGGAGTGACCGCCCTTCAGCTCGGACTTGATCACGAAATCGAACGATTTATCTTCAGGCAGGCCGACCACCGGTATCCCGTTGATCAGAAAGGTCGGCGTCGATTGGACGTGCGCGATCGTCCCGTCGCGTTCATCCTGGTTTATCACCTCATCCGCCGACTTACCCATCATGCACTGGTTGAGCGCCTCGCCGTCGAGCTTCGAGGCCTTGGCGTAGGCGTCGATCCGCGAGCGCAGATTGGAGGGATCGATCTGCGCCTGGCCGGTGTAGAGAATCTGGGCGAACTCCCAGAAGTCGGCCGGGTTCTGACGGCGGATACATTCGGCGGCGATCGCGGCCGGCCGCGCCCACGGATGCATCGCGAGCGGGTAGTTCTTGAAGATCAGCCGCACCTTGCCCTTGTAGCGGTTGTTGACCAGCGCCTCGATCTCGGTGAAAGCGCGCGCGCAGAACGGGCATTCGAAGTCGGCGAACTCGACCACCGTGACCGGCGCGTCGTCGGGCCCCAGCGTCGCCCGATCGGTCAGGCGGAGCTTCTCCATGTCGATGCGCCCCCAGGGATCGCTGCGGATGTCGAGATACTCACCGATAATCACCTTCTCGCCGCTCGAGTCCGTGAACAAATAGGTCTTGATCGGCCCGTGCGGGCTGGTGACGGTCAGCGTCCGGCTAAAGACCCCCGGGAAGGAGGAGGGCGTCGGCGGGCCGAGCGCAATGTCCTTCAGATCGGCGATATGGAAGCGCTTTTGCAGGAACTGTTTGATCTGTCGATCTTGCGCTGAATCCGATCCTCCTAAGGTGGGCGGCTGCCTTGCCGCCGCGACGCAGGCGAAACCCAGGGTAAGAGACAGAACCAGCGCAGAGCATCTCGGTAGTCGCATAGTGCGGAATATCCTACAGCGACGAGCGGGCTTCGGCGACCGATTATTCGCCCCGGGGGACCGGGAAAGGGCATCGCTAGACGCCTCTCTTCATCG
>JBGPMT010000332.1:0-3540 GCA_041487135.1 Binataceae bacterium (SeqCode)
CGTCAAATGGCGCCGGGTCTTGGATTTCTCGGCTCGGAAGGTGGGGCCGAAGCAGTAGACCTTGCCGAAGGCGAGCGCACCCGCCTCGGCATAGAGCTGCCCGCTCTGCGTGAGATAGGCCTTGCGCTCGCCGAAGTAGTCGATCTCGAACAGGTTGGTGGTGCCCTCGCATGAAGTCGGGGTCAGGATCGGCGCGTCGAACAGCACGAAGCCGCGCTCGTGGAAGAAGTCGCGGCAGGCGGCCTCGACCTCGCTGCGGATGCGCAGGATCGCATGCTGGCGCGCGGAGCGGATCCACAAATGGCGCAGGTCGAGCAGGAACGCGACGCCATGCTCCTTGGGGGTGATCGGATAATCGTTCGCCGCCGCGATCAACTTGAAGTTCTTGAGCGTCAGTTCGATTCCGCCCGGCGCGCGCTGGTCCTCGCGCGCGATACCGGTCACTTCGAGCGAACTCTCCTGGCCCAGATGATCCGCGGCGGCGAAGCGCTCGGGCCCGAGATCGGCCATCGAGGCGACGCACTGGCATAGTCCGGTGCCGTCCCGAATCAGCAGAAAATGCACTTTGCCGCTGGACCGGCGGTTGTAGAGCCATCCCCGGAGCGTGACTTCCCGGCCGAGGTGATGCTTCAGATCCTCGATGTAAACCGCTTCCATTGCATCTATTTAAAACAGATGGTGCCGCATGCGCGAGCGCCGGGGATCGACGCTTCAACATGGTTCGCCTTCAGTCGGCGATTCGAGTCGTGCTGAGCTCCGCCCGTACGGAGAATCACTTGGCGCGGCATCGGACGCGCCGTACCACCGGGCCGCCGCTGGGAAAACTGACGCCGCGATCGAAGATCGCTTCGCAAATCGCGGTGATGCCAGGCAGCTTGCGGTAAAGCTGCTTCGAGGTGTTGGTGTAGCCGCAGGCGAGCCAGTAACCCTCCTTGCTCGGCGGCAGATTCCACATCTGAACGATTTCCGATTTCCGTTTGATCTCCCGATCGTACTTGAGCGAGGCCTGCTGCTCGGGCGGTCCCTCGTAGATCGTCACGCTTTCGAGCTCCGGTTTCTCCCCCGAGTCGCGGACCTGCCATTCACCGGCTGCGGCGGCCTTCTGTGCGACCGCGGCCGTATCGGGGCACATCACCTCGGCTGCAGCCCATCCCGCGGTCGAGAGGATCGCGCCGGCAACCAATGCAAGTGCAATGGCAAGGCAGGTTCGATTAGCCCTGCCGCGCGAAAATGAAATCATCGGCTACCCCTCCTCTCGTCGCATAAACCTAATCGCTGGCACGGTGCGATGTAAACGCGGTGATGCGCCGGTCGCGGCCGCGTGCTACTTTCGGCTCGCCTTGAGGGGCACGGTGATGAACGCGGCGGCAAATATGAACGGGCTCGATTACGCGATTATCACGATGATCGGCCTGGGCATGGTCTACGGGTTCTCGCGCGGGGCGCTCAGGATGGTGACCTCGCTGCTGTCGCTGGTCGGCGGGCTTTACGCGGCGTCGCTCTATCATGGCGCGGCCGCAAGCCTCGCCAATCGCGAATTTGGCGCCGGTTCCGCGACCGCCCGCATCGTCGGCTATATCGCAGTTTTCGTGCTGGTCTTCCTCGCCATCGAGATGGCCGGGAATATCTTCATCCGGCTGATCCAGCTGGTGCGGATGGGATGGATCGATCGGCTGATAGGCGGCGTGACCGGGGCGGCGGTCGCCGCCATCGCACTCGGCTTCGCGATCATGGCGATGATGGTGCTGTTGCCGGCGCGGGCGGAAATCCTCAGGGACTCGCTACTCGCCCCCGACCTGCTCGCGTGGGACAACGCGCTCCTGAACTGCATCCCGCCCGAACTCAAGGCGCAGTACGAATCGCGGCGCGCTGACTTCCTTAAGCTCTGGCAGGCCCAGGCGCAGATGCGGAGAGAGCTGTCACCCGAGCCCGGCCCGTCGCCTCGTCCTAATTGAACCAGGGGAAAGTCAGGCGATGGCGCTGTCGACCGCCTGCACCAGGTTGCGCTTGGGCACGGCCCCGACAATCTGATTCGCCACCTGGCCGCCCTTGATGATCAGCAGGTTGGGAATACCACGGACATTATAGAGCTGCGGCGTCTGCGGGTTGTCGTCGACGTTTATCTTGACGACCTTCAGCCGGCCGGCATACTCGACCGCCAGCTCGTCGATCAGCGGCGCGATCGCCTTGCACGGTCCGCACCACGGCGCCCAGAAATCGACCAGCACCGGCTTATCGGACTTCAGCACCTCCTGCTCGAAGTTCGCGTCGGTCACATGCGATACGTTTTCGTTTGCCATGTTGGTTTCGGTGCTCCTGCCTATGAAATTAGGGACGCCGATGCGGACAGTCAAGGCGGCCCGGCGCCGGGGCCTGAGAATACCCGGTCGCGTCGCCGGATTTCCCGGGGTTTGGTATGCTGTTCTAATAATCGCGCCGCCCGCGGCACGGGCGGCATCAAGCGTCATAGGGAGTCAGGGCCGTGATCAATCTTAACCGGGATTTTCTGCGTGGCTCTTACACGCCGCTCATCACGCCATTCGCCAACGGCGCGGTTGATTACCAGACTTACGCGCAGCTGGTGGAACGCCAGATCGCGCAGGGCTCGCAGGGCATCGTCGTGGCCGGCACCACCGGCGAGCCGACCACCCTCTCGGTCGAGGAACGGACCGCGCTGCTCAAGGTAGCGATCGATACGGCCGGCAAGCGCATCCCGGTGGTGGCAGCGACCGGCTCGCAATCGCACGCCGATACCGTCGAGCTGACCACGCGCGCTGAGCGCGCGGGCGCCGCGGCGGTGCTGATCCTGACGCCCTACTTCATCCGTCCGCCGCAGCGCGGAATCGTCGAGTACTACGCCGACCTCGGCCAGCGCACGAGCTTGCCGATGATGATTTACCACATCCCGGGCCGCGCCTCGATCAGCGTGACCTGCGACACGGTCGCAAAAATCGCCGAGCGGGCGCCGAACCTGGTCGGCATCAAGCAGGCGGCCAAGGATCTCGAACTGGTGAGCGAGCTGCTGGTACGGCTCGGTCCCGAGTTCCGGATCTTCGTCGGACTCGAGGACCTGAGCTTTCCGATGATGGCGATAGGGGCGTGCGGTGTGATGAATGCAGTCGGGAATCTCGCGCCGCGCCGTATCGCGGAGCTGTGCGAACTGGTCTTCGCCGGCAAGCTCGCCGAGGCGCGTGCGGCCCATTTTGCGCTGTTCGAGCTAAATCAGTCGGTGTTCTTCGATACCAACCCGATCCCGCTCAAGTACATGATGAAGCGCCTCGGCCTGATCCCCGACAACCAGCATCGCTTGCCGATGGTGCCGGCGACGCGCGAGCTCGAAGAGCGGCTCGACGGCGTGCTCAAGCGCGCCGGGATGCTCTAGCTCCGCGCGCCCCGGCCGCGGCCTCCGCGGGGAGCGCGCACCGCCGGACGATCGAAAAATACTTTGGGCAGGAGGGCCGAAGTGGAAAAGGAAATCGCCGGGATCAGGATTCCCGACAGCCGGCTCGCGATAGAAGCGACCGAGTTGGCGCGCGAGGC
>JBGPMT010000333.1:0-3522 GCA_041487135.1 Binataceae bacterium (SeqCode)
CCAAGGCTTACGATTACACCCGGGAAGTGATGTCGCAGAATGCGATGGCGGCCGACGCGCAGGAAGGGATCGGCGCCTTCCTCGACAAGCGCCAGCCGACCTGGTGCGGCCGATGAATTGATTACGTCGCCGCCTTTTGTTAAATAAGAGTATGGCGCAGTTCTCGAAGGCCACCCAAAATTTATTCACGAGGTAGTAAAGGCCCGCGGCATGCTGCGGGCTCTTTTGCATTCAGGGAGACCACGGCGATGGCATACCATGAGGAGCTTCGCGAAGGCCTGACTTTCGACGACGTCCTCCTGCTGCCCCAGGCCTCCGACCTGCTGCCTTCGGACTGCGACGTCGCAACCGCGCTCAGCGCGAAAATCCGCCTGCGTATCCCGCTGGTGTCGAGCCCGATGGATACCGTCACCGAGTCGCGCACCGCGATCGCGATCGCCCAGCTCGGCGGCCTCGGCTTCATCCATCGCAATCTCCCGATCGAGCGCCAGGCCGCCGAAGTCGAGGCCGTCAAGAAATACGAAAGCGGGATGATCGTCGATCCAGTCACGGTCCATCCCGAGCAGAAGATCGGCGACGCGCTGGCGGTGATGGAGCGCCATCGGATTTCCGGTCTGCCGGTGGTCGCCGACGGCCAGCTGGTCGGAATCCTCACCAACCGCGACCTGCGTTTCGAAAAGCGGCTCGACAAGCCAGTGCGCGACGTGATGACCAAGAAGCTGGTCACGGCGCGGGTCGGAATCGATCTCGAGCACGCCAAGGAGATCCTGCAGACCCATCGGATCGAGAAGCTGCCGCTGGTCGACGATCGCGGGCGGCTGTGCGGCCTTATCACCGTCAAGGACATGGACAAGGCGACGCGCTACCCGACCTCGAGCAAGGACCAGATGGGGCGGCTGCGGGTCGGCGCGGCGGTCGGGGTCGGGCCGGATCGCGAGCAGCGGGTCGCGGCGCTCAAGCGCGCGGGCGTCGACGTGCTGTGCATCGACACCGCGCACGGTCATTCGCGCAACGTGATCGAGGCGCTGCGGGCGACCAAGCGCGAAGCGCCCGAGGTCGAGGTGATCGCCGGCAGCGTCGCCACCACCGAGGGCGCGCGGGCGCTGTGCGACGCGGGCGCCGACGCGCTGCGGGTCGGGATGGGCCCGGGCTCGATCTGCACCACGCGGGTGGTCTCGGGCGTCGGCGTGCCGCAGATAACCGCGATCATGGATTGCGCAGCCATCGCCGAGCCGCGCGCCATCCCGATAATCGCCGACGGCGGCATCCGCTTCTCCGGCGATATCGCCAAGGCCCTGGCCGCCGGCGCGAACAGCGTGATGATCGGCTCGCTGTTCGCCGGTACCGAGGAAAGCCCGGGCGAGACGATTCTCTACCAGGGGCGCACCTACAAGCTCTATCGCGGGATGGGTTCGCTGGGCGCGATGTCCGAGCGCACGCGCGATCGCTACGGCCAGCAGGAGGTGCCCGACACCAAGCTGGTGCCCGAGGGCATCGAGGGGCGCGTGCCGCATCGCGGCCCGCTCGCCTCGAACATCGAGCAGCTTATCGGCGGGCTCAAGGCCGGGATGGGTTACGTCGGCGCGGCGAATCTCGAGGACTTGCGCCGGCGCGCCAAATTCATCCGGGTCACCGACGCGGGCCAGCGCGAAAGCCACGTCCACGATGTCTTCATAACCAAGGAAGCGCCCAACTACCGCCGCTGATTTCCCGGTCGATTTCGTACCACCCGGAACAGTCAGGACCGGTCAGGACTCATCGGATCCGCTCGCTCCTCAAGCGGAGGGCCAGATAAGGAGATCTCGGCATGAAGTTTGGACTCAAGGAATCCTTTCGCGGCATCAACGTGACCCGCGGCGGATTCAACCGGCTCTACCGCGAGCATCTGGAGCTCGCGGTCGAGGCCGAACGGCTCGGCTACGACAACGTCTGGCTCAACGAACATCACTTTGTCGGCGACGGCTATTCGCCCAGCGTCCTGCCGCTGGCCGCGGCCGTCGCGGTCCACACCGATCGCATCCGTATCGGCACGAGCCTGCTGCTGATGCCGCTGCATCACCCGATTAACGTCGCCGAGGATGCGGCGGTGGTGGACGTCCTGTCCAATGGCCGGCTCGATCTCGGGATGGGCCAGGGCTACAAGCCGGACGAATTCGTGAGCTACAACATCCCGCCCGCCCAGCGCGGACGCCGGCTGCGCGAGGGGGTCGAGATCGTGCGGCGGCTGTTCGCCGGGGAACGGGTCACGTTCGCCGGAAAATATTATTCGGTCACCGACGCGCTGCTCGACCCGCCGGTCATTCAACAGCCGCATCCGCCGCTCTGGCTCGGCGGACGCAGCCGCTCGATCATCGAATGGGCGGCGCGCAATGGCTATCACCTCATCGGTGCCGGCGGGTTGGGCGTGTTTGGCGACAAACGGCCGTCGGAGATCTACAAGAGCGTGCTGCGCGAGTCGGGCCGGAACCCCGATGATTTCTGTATCGGCCAGGTGCGCTATGGATACGTCGCGGCAACGCGCGAGCGGGCCTGGGCGGAGGCCTCGCATGCAGCACATTATGCTCTGAGCACGCTCGGCGTATGGCTCGCGGACGCCGCCGATCTTCCGGGTGATGAAGGGTTTCGGAAAGTCCCGCCGCCGCATGAAATGCAGCAGGTCTTCGGCGCGGCGAATAACACCACGCTTCTCATCGGCTCGCCCGATGACATCGTTTCCAGCCTCGAACACTGGCTGGAAAGCGATCCGTTCACGCATCTGGTGCTCGAGATGTCGCTGCCGGGAATCGAAACCTCGAAAGCGCGCGAGAGCATGCGGCTCTTCGCCAACGAAGTGATGCCGCATTTCCGGGGCAAAGAATCGAAGCGCGAGGGTGCCGCCGCCGCGCGCTAGATGAGGCGGACGCCATCCGCCCGCGCCTGAATGAATCGCGCGGATGCTCGCCGGTCCGCAGCGTGTGGTCTATTCTGTCTGATGCGCTCCGGAGCGCATCATTTTTTCGATAGGATGGGACTCCACAGATGAGCGGGCGGCGGAAGATTCGGGTTGGCGTGCTGTTTGGCGGACGCTCGGGCGAGCATGAAATCTCGCTGCGCTCGGCGCTCACGGTGATCTCGGCCATCGATCGCCGCCGCTACGAGGTCGTGCCGATCGGAATCAGCCGCGATGGCCGCTGGTATCTGGAAACCGACGCGCTCCGGATGCTCGGCGCGGCGGCGCCGCGCCTGGCGGCGCTCAGAAGCACCGGGACTCCGGTAAGCCTGCTGCCCTACCCGGACAATCACGCGCTGGTGACGACGCCGGCGAACGGGAGGCACGCGCCCGGGCGTGGCGGCGCCGCCGCGAGGGCGATTCTCCGCGGTTCGCTCGATGTGATCTTTCCCGTCCTTCACGGCACCTTCGGTGAAGACGGCACGGTGCAGGGGCTGCTCGAACTGGCCGGGATTCCCTATGTGGGCGCCGGCGTGCTCGGGTCCGCCATCGGGATGGACAAGGATGTGCAGAAGCGGCTCTTGCGCGATGCC
>JBGPMT010000334.1:0-3505 GCA_041487135.1 Binataceae bacterium (SeqCode)
AGGATTCGAACACATCGGCCGCCATGCCGGCGCAATCGCCGACATTGTCGCCGACGTTGTCGGCGATGGTCGCGGCGTTGCGGGGATCGTCCTCGGGAATGCCAGCCTCGATCTTGCCGACCAGGTCGCCGCCGACGTCGGCCGCCTTGGTGAAGATGCCGCCGCCGACGCGCATGAAGAGCGCGGCGAGCGAGCCGCCGAAGCCGAATCCGATCAGCACCTTCATCGCATCCTGCTGGAAATACAGGAAGATGATCGTGGCGCCGAGCAGTCCCAGGCCGACCGTGAACATCCCGGAGACGCCGCCCGCCTTGAACGCCAGCTCCATCGCATCCTTGAAGGAGGTGAGCGCGGCGTTGGCGCTGCGCACGTTGCCCTTGACCGCCAGCCACATCCCGACGAAGCCCGCGAAGTACGAGGCGCTGACCCCCATCACGAAGGCGACCGCGATGCCGACCGGCAGCTCGAGCCCCGTGTAAACATGGCGATACATGAAGAACAGCGCGATCGCGATTCCGATCACGAACCAGATCATGGTCTTGACCTGGCGCCGCAGGTAAGCCATCGCGCCTTCGTAGACCGCGTCGGCCACGTCGGTCATCGACTTGGGGCCGGGGTCGGCCCGCAGGACGATCCTGACCAGCAACAGTCCATAAGCCAGGGCCACCACCGCCGAGATCAAGACCCCCCACAGTATCCACAGCTGGAGGCTGGTAAGCGCGGGTAGAACGATTTTGGCTTCGCTCATCTAAATTCGATCTCCTGACAAATTTCGGGGTTAACGATCGCACCCCCGAAGGCGCCAATCGCAACGACCGGGATAAACCGCTAAAATTAACTCACATACTCTAGGTTTTCAGCGGGCAATTGTCCAGCAATCCGGCGCGATCGATCGCCGCTTGCACGCCGCTCCCGGCGCGCGCGATCGATTAGGCGGGCGGGTCCGGCAACGCGCGGACCCGCTCCGATGATTGATCGCCGTAGAGCCGATGTGTTTACTTAACGGGTCTAATATGAACGTCAACGTCGAGAATACCTCCGCACTCCGGCGCAAACTCACCGTCGAACTGGAACCCGTCGAGATCAAACGCGAACTCGACCGCGCCTACAGCGAACTTCGCCGCAGCGTGCAGCTCAAGGGCTTTCGTCCCGGACATGCTCCGCAGCGATTGCTGGAACGCTTTTTCGGCGACCAGGTGCGCAGCGACGTCATCCAGCGTCTGGTCCGGGAGTACACCGGCAAGGCGCTCGAAGAGCAGAACCTCAAGCCCATGGTCGCGCCCGAGATAATCACCGAGGAGAGCGACCTCTCCAAGGCGCTGCGCTTCAGCGCCGTCTTCGACGTCCGGCCCGAGCTGGTGGTCAAGGACTACGAGGGACTCAAGGTTCCGCGCGGGACGGTCGAGGTATCCGAGCAGGATGTCGACGCGGCGCTCGAGCGGATACGCGAACGTCACGCGACGCTCAAGAAGGTTGAGGATCGCAGGACGGTCGCGGCCGGAGACTTCGTGCTAGCCAAACTCGACGGGCAGGTCGATGGGAAATCGCTCCCCGGACTCAAGGCCGAGGACCGGCTGTTCGAGGTTTCGCCCAAGACCCTCGCCCACGGCATCGACGAGGTGCTGACCGGGGCCGAAGTCGGCCAGCCGGCAAAGCGCACGCGCAACTACGCCGCCGATTACGCCGAGCAGGAAATCGCTGGCAAGAGCGTTGAATGGCACGCCACCGTCAAGGAGATCTTCCGGCGCGACCTGCCGGCCATCGACGACGAGTTCGCGAAGGACCAGGGCTGCCAGAGCCTCACGGAGTTGCGCGCCAAGCTCAAGGAGCAGCTCATCGAACAGGCCCGGCGCGAAGCCGAGAACCGGGTGCGCCAGGGATTGCTCGAGCTCATCATCGAACGCAACCCGTTCGAGGTTCCGGAATCGCTGATCGAGCGCGAGCAACGCGCGCTCGAAAGCGAGCTCGCAGCCGCGCTGGAAGCCAGCGGGGTGCCGCATGAGCAGGCCCATGCGCGGGCTCACGAGAACTCCCAGGAGCTTCGTTCGCGGGCCGAGAAACGGGCCTGCACGATGCTGCTGGTCGACGCCATCGCCAACCAGGAGAACGTCACGGTCAGCGACGAGGAGGTGGCGGACCGGGTGGCCCGGATGGTGCGCGAGGCGGGCCGCGAACGCGAGCGCGTCGCACAGTTCTATGCCGACGAGGGCAACCGCGCGGCCTTGCGCGATTCCTTGTGCCGCGAGAAGGCGCTCGACCTGGTGATGAAGCGCGCGCAAATCGAGAATCCAGCGGCCACCGAGGCCGGTTCGCAGCCATCGGGCGGATAACGAACGGAAAATTCGAGTTGCCGACCTTTTTCGCAGCCGTTACAATTGAGGTATGAGGTTGCGGCTGGCGAGCTTTCCCTGGGCGCCGGCGGCGAGGTTTTATGAGTGGGCTGGTACCGATTGTAATTGAGCAGACCGGGCGGGGCGAGCGCGCCTACGATATATACTCTCGCCTGCTCAAGGACCGCATCGTCATCCTGGGCACCGAGGTAAACGACGACGTTGCCAACCTGGTTATCGCGCAGTTTCTGTTCCTGGAGTCAGAGGACCCCGAAAAGGAGATCGGCCTGTACATCAATAGTCCGGGCGGGTCGGTGACGGCGGGCCTGGCGGTGTACGACACGATGCAGTTCATCAAGCCGCCGGTCTCGACCCTGTGCCTCGGTCAGGCAGCCAGCATGGCGGCGGTTTTGCTGGCGGCGGGTGCAGCGGGGCGTCGCTACGCCCTGCCCCATTCGCGAATCATGATTCATCAGCCGCTCGGCGGCGCGCAGGGGCAGGCAACGGACATCGATATTCAGGCACGCGAGATTCTGCGGGTCCGCGAGGAACTCAACAACATCATCGCCCAGCATAGCGGGCAGAATTTGCGCAAAATCGAGAAGGACACCGATCGCGACCTGTTCATGACCCCCGCTTTAGCGGTTGAATACGGTTTGATTGATGAGGTAATCCTTAGCCGGGGGTCCTCCAAGTGAATCGCGGGAGGCAGTATGGCCAAGCATGATGACCGGTCGGGCAACCTGGTGTGCTCGTTCTGCGGCAAGAGCCAGGACGAGGTCCGCAAGCTGATCGCCGGCCCGACGGTCTACATCTGCGACGAATGCATCGATCTCTGTAACGACATCATCGCCGAGGAAACCGACGGCGAGGAGGCCTTCAGCCAGACCTCGGCGGTGCCCAAGCCGGCCGAGATCAAGCGGGTGCTCGACCAGTACGTAATCGGCCAGGAACGGGCCAAGAAAATCCTTTCGGTCGCGGTCCACAACCATTACAAGCGCATCGACTCGCAGATGGTGACCGGCGACGTCGAGCTGCAGAAGTCCAACATCTTGGTGATCGGGCCGACCGGCGTGGGCAAGACCCTGCTGGCCCAGACCCTGGCCCGTTTCCTGCAGGTGCCGTTCACGATCGCTGACGCAACTTCGCTTACCGAAGCGGGCTACGTGGGCGAG